>DITJ01000003.1 GCA_002422795.1 Alphaproteobacteria bacterium UBA6187
TGCGCGCCTGGTCAGCGATTGAACGTGTGATAGCCTGGCGTATCCACCATGTGGCATAGGTGGAGAATTTATAACCACGGCGATATTCAAATTTATCAACCGCTTTCATAAGGCCAATATTGCCTTCCTGGATTAGGTCAAGGAATTGCAAGCCACGGTTTGCATATTTTTTAGCAATGGAAATAACCAGGCGCAAGTTTGCCTCAATCATTTCTTTTTTAGCGCGGCTTGAATCACGTTCGCCTTTCTGAACATCATTTACAAGGCGTTTGAATTCTGAAACATCCAGGCCGATTTCTTTTGCAAGGGAGGTGATATCGCTACGGATTTTTTCAATTGCAGCGCCATCTTCGCTCACAAATTCCTTCCAGCCTTTTAAGCCGGAAACGTTAGCAAGCCATTTTGGGTTAAGCTCAGAGCCTAAATAGCTATCAAGGAAAGTCTGCCTTTTAATTTTCTTGGCTTCAGCAAGCCTTAGTAATTTTATTTCAGATTCAAGCAGGCGTTTGTTAAGTGCGTACAGGCTTTCAAGAATTCTGTCTACACGGTTTTCATTCAGCTTTATAGTGGCAACTTCCTTAACAAGTTCGTCACGTAATTTCTGGTATTTTTTCTCGAAATCAGCAGGAAGAGTTTTTTCACCAAGGGCAACTTGAAGGCGCTCACCTTGCATTTTAAGGATTTTCTCACAATTAGAAGCGATGCTTTTGAATATATCCAGCATCTTTGGCAGTAATGCCTGCTCCATTGCCGAAAGTGACATATTTTCAGAAGCATCTTCATCTTCATTATAAGAGCCTTCTTCTTCGCCTTCTTCTTCGTCTTCTTCGCCTAACTCATCTTCGGATTCAGTCTCAATTTCTTCTTCAAAATCATCTTCTTCGGCTTTAGAGGAAATTAAATCGGCAAGGCTTTCACCAAATTCACTGCTATAGGTGCTATCAAGGTCGATTATATCGCGAAGCAGGATTGTATCGTTGGTAAGGTCATCATACCAAGTTATCATCTCACGTAGCGCAATCGGCGTTTCACTAAGTGAGCAAAGCATACGCTCCCTGCCTTCTTCAATACGTTTTGCAATTTCAATTTCGCCTTCGCGGGAAAGCAATTCTACTCCACCCATTTCACGTAAATACATACGTACAGGGTCATCAGTGCGGCCTAAATCTTCTTCCGGCTCTGGCGCTGCTTCTTCATCAAAACCTTCAACGGAGGTAACGTCATCAAGCGTATCAAGTTTATCAATATCATCCTCATTTTCAAGGATGGTTACGCCTTTTTTTGTAAGGGCGCGGATGGTTTCATCAATCTGTTCTGCATTAAATAAGCCTTTTGGCAATATTTTATGGATTGTATCATAGGTTATGAATCCATGTTTTTTTGCTTCAGCCAGAAGCTTTTTAACGGAAGCTTCCATATCTTTTGGCATTTCATCTTCTGCTTTTTTAGCAGGCTCTTTTTCTTTCTCTTTTTTCTTTGCTTCAGCAGCGGATGGCTGCTTGGATTTTTTATCGTTTGCAGCCTTATCAGCAGGGGATTTCTTTTCCACTACTTTCTTATTTTCAGTTACCTTTGCGGTAGTAGCTTTCTTTATATCTTTTTCTGATTTTTTAGGAGTTTTCTTTGTCATGATTTATTAGAACCTGTCTAAAATTTTGTGAATTATTATATTAATATTAAAAACTAGCTATCAAAAAAAGCTTGTTCCATTTGTATTATTTTTTCCTCAAGATTTGCAATTTGCACCATAAGTTCAAAAGCTTTTATTTCTGATTCCTCAGTCATGGTGTTTGCAAACTTCTGGCATTCTTCCTTTAAAATTGCCAGGTTATAAAGGCTGGCAGCGTATTTCCAGTATAAGATGGTATTATCATAGCCACCATTATCGATGTTATTTTCCTGTTCCTGATAAAGTCCGAGCGCTTCCAGATAGCTTATATCGGGTTTGAACCCTGATTTTTCAAGGTGCACCCTTAAATTTTTCTTATCTACCTCGCCATTTGCATGGTATATTTCTAAAATAGAAAGGCGTATCTTGTCAAGTTTAATGCTTGAAAAATCAATATTTATAAACTCTTCTTCCAACTCTTCATTAACGAGAAGGGCAGGGTGGTTAAGTATAATAAGAATCAGCAGGCTTTCTGCGCCAGCGCGGGATTTAGCGGTTACATCAGGAATTTCTTCTATATTTGTAAGGCGCTCCGGCGAATCTTTCTTATTTTTATATTTTTTATTTCCAAAAATTATATTGCGCATTTTTTCGCGGAAGAAATCGCGGTAATGATTTGATACGGTTTTATCTTTTATGCCTTCAGCCATTACACTCAGGTTTTTTTCAAGCAAAGCACGTGATTCCGGGGTGGTGGCGCCGGTGTTTTTAAATTCATTTTGCCATAAAACTTCCGAAAGCTGGCGGGATTTAGATAATATCTCCGCCATTTTATCTACCCCACCTGATTTGATTACGTCATCGGGGTCCATACCTGATGGCAGGCTGGCGAATTTAAGTGTTGTGCCTGGCTTGAGGAGTGGAGTCGCAAGCGTGGCTGCGCGAATCATCGCCCTTTGCCCGGCAGCGTCACCGTCAAGGCACATAATAGGCTCTTTCGATAAATTCCACATGCGCGCTAGTTGCCGCTCTGTTACAGCCGTACCAAGAGGGGCGACCACTTCCTTTATTCCTGCCATATACAGGGCAATAACATCCATATAACCTTCAGTAATAACTAGCCTGCCGGTCTTAAAAGAGGTTTTGCGGGCAAGATGCTCGTTATATAAAACGTCACCTTTGCGGAAAAGCGGGGTATCGGGTGAATTTAAATATTTGGGCTGGCCATCGCCAAGAATCCTGCCGCCAAAGGCAATTGCGTGGCCGCGAACATCAAATATCGGGAACATTAAACGCCCACGGAATTTATCATATAACTCACCGCGTTCATTTTTGGCAAGCAGCCCGCATTCGAGCATCTGTGCGTCGTTTACATTTTTTGTTTTAAGGAACTCCCGCAATCCCTGCCTGCCTTCTGGTGAATAGCCAAGTGCAAATATTTCGGCGGTATTCTTGTTTAAACCCCTTTTGTTAAGGTAATCGCGTGCTTCCCTGCCTTCACCTGAATAGAGCTTTTCAGTAAACCAGTTTTTTGCTAAATTCATTATTTCATGCAAGGAAGATACGCGCTCTTCCCGCTTAGTTTCTTCTTCGGTCATTTTCGGCATGGCAAGGCCAGCCTGCGATGCAAGCTGTTCAACGGCTTCCGGGAAGGAAAGCCCTTCGGTTTCCATGAGGAAGTTTATGATATTCCCATGCTTACCACAGCCAAAGCAATGGTAAAAACCTTTTTCGTCATTAACTGTAAATGATGGGCTTTTCTCCTTATGGAAAGGGCATAGGCCACTATGCTCGCGCCCATTATTTTTGAGCGCGACTTTCCGCCTCACGATTTCAGAGGTGAGTATGCGCGCCTTTATTTCGTCTAAAAATGAATGCGGGAATTTTATCATTAAATTTATAAAGTCAAGAAAATCTTCCTATTATATAGTATGATTTTGATAGAGTATACGCATAATTAAAATGTTATGGGTAGCTTTTCCAAAACTTTTTCCTATAACAAAAAATATTCATATCTAAAATCGGCAGTTATAATTAAGAATGGGTATAGTTTTGAATATGATTTGAGCTATAGTGCTTTAACTTTCGCATGACCGTTGCACCTTAAGTAATCAATTGCAAAAGTAGGTGTTACCTATTACTATGGCGTGATTGCCTCTTGTTCCAATTTTTTATGGCTGGACAACGTAATTATAGCGGGCCTAAACGCAAGGGCTATCCTTAATACACAGCTAAAAATGTAATTATGCTTAAAAAACTACTCGTAGCAAGCGGAAATAACGGAAAAATTCGTGAAATAACCGAGCTTTTGAAACCATTTGCCATAGAAATTTTATCAGCGAAAGATTTTAATCTGGCAGAGCCGGAAGAGACCGGCTCAAGCTTCATTGAAAATGCTGAGATTAAAGCCAAATATTATGGTGATGCAACGGGAATTCCTGCACTTGCCGATGATTCCGGCCTGTGCGTGGCGGCGCTTGGTGGAAATCCAGGTGTTTATTCAGCAAGATGGGCAGGGGAAGCCAAGGATTTTAATCTTGCCATGCAAAAGATAGAATCGGAAATTGGCGATAACTCTGATAAAAGTGCTTATTTCGCTTGCGCACTTTCATTATATTGGCCCGGTGATGGGCATTTTAAAAGTGTGGAGGGCAGGGTGGAAGGCAACCTAACTTTTCCGCCAAAAGGTGGGCATGGTTTCGGCTATGACCCTATATTTATAGCAAATGGTTATGATAAAACCTTCGCAGAAATTCCTGCGGAAGAAAAGCATATGATTAGCCACAGGGCAGATGCGTTTAGGAAGTTGTTGCAGGTGGTTGGTGGTTGAAAATAACCCTCTCAGGTGGAGCGCTGCTGTCCAATAATGAATTACCTAATCAGAAGCCCTGAAAACCATTATGCAATCCTTGCCAGTTAATGAAACTTTATAAATGGTAGAAATACAATTCCCTGCAGTAGATGCGTTGCCATCTGCACCACGTACATTCCCTGTGGTGGGGGCGCCATCATCCATTTTAGCATCCACCCCCATTGCTTGGGATGGGGTGAGAACGCCATTTACAAGCAAAGGCGATACAGTCGTTGCAGCAGCAGTACCAAGTAGCATAACATTTTTTGCCGAAAAACCATAAGCATTGGCAGTAAGATGATCATAACCAGTAGGAGAAGAGCTGTAATCCAATAAATAACCACCTCCGGCTTTTGATGCAGGAATATCTGCGTTAGGCACAGCCGCACCTGTTGTAGTGGTTCCTGTATAAGGAGTTTCGAGCATACCGGAAAAATAAAGATGCGCCCAAGCCCTATAACCTTCATACACAGGGGAGCCTGCGGTATTTTTAAATTCTATCTGGCCGTTATTATCACCGCTTGCGGTATATGCGCCCCCCCAGGTGGCAGCAGCATCGCTATAATCACCCGGATATTGGTTATATTTTGCATAGAAGCTGTTAATTGCAACTTTATTTTGCGATACCTCAGCCACGATAGATTGCAGTTTTGCTTCATCTATAAGGCTTTGGCCTTTTGTAATTGCTGCCAATAGAAGTGATATTACCAATATAACAATTGACATTTCAACTAAGGTGAATCCATTGTTTTTAACAACGAATCCTTGTAATTCTTTTTTATTCCATATAGGCATAACTTACCGCTTAAATAATTATAGTATTATAATACATGCCAAAACTTAAAAACATGTTAATGGATGTTAGAAAAATTCTATTGTTTGTTTTTATTTGCACCACTTCGAATATATCACTTGCTGATACTACCCCAATATTACCACAATCTGGTATAATAAGCGATGTTTCTGATAAACTTGAAATATCCATAGAAAATAGCCAGATTATCCTGGAATTGCCATATATTTATATCCCGCCAGACCTTTTTCCTGATAGTTTAAAGAAAATAAAAGAACTAACCATCCATAAAGATTTTTACTTTGCATTTGCAGATGATAAACCAAACAGGCATGGTAATTTTAATGCGGTTATTACCTCTAAAGGCGACAAGGAATCCTTGCAGGAAATTTTACTGGAAAATGGCCTGGCACTTGCTTATTTTATTGAAAACACGAAAAATAACAAAATCATTTTTAATGCCGAACAAAAAGCCAGAAATTCTAAAAAAGGCATATGGCAACACACCAATACGCTTAAAAGCAGCGCAATTATAAATGATTATAAAGAGGACTTAGGCGAATTTGCAATAGTGGAAGGAAAACCTAAACATATATACATATCGAAGAAAAATACCTTTATTAACTTTGGTGATGATTGGAAAACTGATTTTTCAATAGAATTTGAAAATAAATTACTTAAAAAATCCACTGATTTTTCGGCCAAGGATTTAATTGGTAAAACAATAAGGGTGCGCGGCTGGCTGGAAGATTATAACGGCCCCTTCATGAAAATATTTACTGTAGCAAATGTTGAAATTATTGGTGATAAATAGGTATTACCACCCGACATTTTTTTAAGGACGTCATCGCACGTAGCCTCGCCGCCAGCAATGACGTTTTTTAAAATCTGTTGGGTGGCAAGTGGTTATGAGTTAGTCTAGATGGAGCCTACAACAAACTCAAAACATCCTTATCAAGCATAATGCGTTTTTCCTTATAAAGCGCACCCAGCGCTTTTTTGTAAGCGGATTTACTGGCATTAAACACATTGTAAATTTCTTCTGGATCGCTTTTATCGGTGAGTGTTGTGCTGCCGCCTTGCGCTTCCAGATAATCTAGTATGCGTTGTTTTAAATCATTCCGTGCATCTTTCCCCACCGGGTGTAACATCAGGTTAATTAACCCATCCGGGCGGATATCCTTTATATACCCGGTAAGATTATCACCAACATTAATTGGTTGCAGGATTTCGCTATTATGGATTACGCCTAAATGCGTATCATTTATAACCGCCTTGTAACCTATATCACTACGGCTGGCGATTTGCAGTTTCACTTGCTGGTTGGCTATAAAAACACCATCATTGGTTTCTTTTAAGAAACTGCTTAAACGGCTGCTTGCTGCGATTCTTCCTGTAACATCCAAGTAAAGGAAAACCATATAATATTTGCCTATTTGCATAGGTATGCGCTGCTCTTTAAAAGGTGCAAGTAAATCTTTGAGCAGACCCCAATTAAGGAACGCGCCAAAGTCGCCTATATCCACTACTTCCAGATAGCCGCATTTACCAACTTGCGCGAACGGTTCTTCGGTGGTGGCGATTAACCTGTCTTCTGAATCAAGATATACAAATACTTCCAGTATATCGCCAATCTGGCTATCTTGCGGGGCATAGCGTGTTGGAATTAGAATTTCGTGTTCACCACCATCAAGGTAATAACCGAAATCCACTTGCTTAATTATGGTTAAGCTATTTTTCTTTCCTACTTCAAGCATGGTCTTTATCCTTGGTGTTATTCTAATAATTGGTTTATAGCTTTATAGTAGTTGTTGGGTCTTGTCATTCCAGAAGTTAGAAAACCTAAATTTGATGAATTAATATTATGCAAAGCCCGATAAGCTGGCAAGATGGTGTTCCGGTATCTGATATTTATGGTGATATTTATTTCTCAAGGGAAAGTGGCCTCCAGGAAACCAACTATGTATTTATAGAAGGTAATTTCCTTCCTTCAAGATGGCTGAATATAAAAGATAATTTCCATATAATTGAAACTGGTTTTGGCACTGGTTTGAATTTCTTTGCTGCCTGGAAATTATGGCGCGAAATGGATAATGGCATGGAGCTTCATTTCACCTCCATTGAAAAACATCCGCTCAGTTTAAGTGACATACAAACAGCTATTTCAATCTGGCCGGAATTTAACAAATTTATGGATGAATTTTCTGCACAGTATCCGGCCTTGCTGCAAGGGGAAACCAATATGATATTGGATAATGGTAGGGTGCATTTGCATTTATCATGGGGTGATGTAAATGAAATTGCGGGGCGTTTAAATAAGCCTGCTGATGCTTGGTTCTTAGACGGCTTTGCACCCGCTAAAAACCCTGACATGTGGAATAATAATTTATACAAGGATATGGCCAGGTTAACTTTACCGGGCGGAACATTTGCTACATTTACAGCCGTTGGTGATGTAAGGCGGGGCTTGCAGGAAAACGGGTTTATTGTGAAGAAAGTGCCAGGGTTTGGGAAGAAGCGGCATATTTTGATTGGTGTAAAGAATTAGCTATGATTTATACGGTAATCCTGGATTTAGAATCTCTGGCGAATTAAAAATGTTTTATTCCTATATTTAACAGTACCCTTTAACTAAAGTATATATTATAAGATGAGCCAGCTATTATTGTATCAGCCTTAAATAGGCCCGATACATATTGTTTATTAATTAAAGGAATAATATTATGGATATGAAAAAAATCCCAATTGGCAAAAACCCTCCGCATGATATAAATGTTATTATTGAAATCGCGCAAGGACTCAATCCTGTAAAATATGAGATGGATAAGGAATCAGGCGCTTTGTTCGTTGACCGCTTCCTTACAACATCAATGGTATACCCTACAAATTATGGTTTTATCCCCCACACATTATCTGGTGATGGCGATCCTTGTGATGTAAATGTTATATGCCAGTTCCCGCTTGTGCCTGGAAGTGTGGTGCGTGTGCGTCCGATTGGTGCTCTTATAATGGAAGATGAGTCAGGTCTGGATGAAAAAATCCTTGCCGTGCCAGTTGAAAAGCTTAACCCTTTCTATGCCGATATAAAATCCTATAAGGATTTGCCGGAAATCCTGCTTGAGCAAATCTCCCATTTTTACCAGCATTACAAAGACCTTGAAAAAGGCAAATGGGTAAAAATAGTTAAATGGGTTGGGCCAGAAGAAACTGGAGCTATTATACTTGAAGCTATAAAAAATGCGGAAGGCAAATAATTAATTGAATAATTAAAAAGTTGCAATATGGGATGTTTACCCGCGAAAGCGGTTAAACATCCTATTTAGAATCATTCTGTTTCAAACTGCCGATTAGAATCGGAATGAGGATATACCATCATGAAACCCAACCTTGCCATATATATCCACTGGCCATTTTGTAAATCAAAATGCCCATATTGTGATTTTAACTCGCATGTAACGAATAGCGTAAACCACGAACAGTGGCGGAAATCTTACCTTAAAGAAATCAGTTATTTTGAAGATGATATAAAACAGCATAATATCAGCAGCATTTTCTTCGGCGGCGGCACGCCCACATTGATGGAGCCTGAAACCGCGGAAAGTATAATCTCTCACCTGCAAACCATTACCAATTTCAATAATGATATTGAAATAACATTAGAAGGCAACCCTACTTCCGTGGAGGCGGATAAGCTGGAAAACTTTAAACTGGCTGGGGTGAACAGGGTATCGCTCGGGGTGCAATCGCTTAATGCAAGTGATCTTAAATTTTTAGGGCGTGAGCATAGTTCCCTTGAGGCCATAAAAGCAGTTGAAACTGCGCAGCGCATTTTTGATAATTATTCATTCGACCTTATATATGCCCGCCCAGAGCAGACCTTAAAAGACTGGGAAACGGAGTTAACCCAGGCGCTGAAAATCGCTGGCAACCATCTTTCCCTCTACCAGCTAACTATAGAAAAAGGCACAAGGTTTTTTTCTGATTACAGCAAAGGCGCATTTAAAATTCCTGATGAAGATTTAGCGGCTGATTTTTACCTTCTCACCCGCGAGATTATGGAAGCGCACGGAATGCCTGCCTATGAAGTTTCCAACCATGCTAAACCAGGTTTTGAATCGCGCCATAATATGAGCTACTGGCATTATGATGATTACTTAGGTATTGGTCCTGGCGCGCATGGTCGCATTACTAAAAATGGTAATAAACACGCCATGATGATGTCGCATAAGCCGGAAATATGGCTAGATAATGTGGCTAAAAATAATCACTCTATCCAGACTGATATGCTGCTTGATATGGATAATGTTAAAGATGAGTTGGTAATGATGGGCCTAAGGGTGCGTGAAGGCATAAGCCGCAAACGGTTTGTTAATATAATTGGCTGTGATATAGAAGAGGCAATTCCATCAGCGAAAATTGATAAGTTACGCACAAACCATCTTATTGAGCTTGATGAAGTTGGTTTGCGCTGCACAGATAAGGGAATGCTGCTAGTTAATTTTATTGCGGCAGAGTTATTATAAACGTTATAGCGTTTCCCATTTTCATTTTTGCGTCGTTGTTCTTCAGATTCATAAAATTCACGTAGTAAGTTCTACGCTAAAATTTTATTCACCTCGAACGCCTAGCAGAAATGAAAAGCGGAAACGCTATATAATGAGCAACAAAACTATAGTATTTTGTACATAAATCATTATATTCTCGCCCATATTGAAATAAAATGAGGAATACGTGAAAAGGATATTAATAATCACTGCCGGTTTTTATAAAGATTATGAGCAAATGTTGCTACAGGGCGCAAAAGCCGAGCTGGAAAAAGCAAGTGCCACCCATGAAATTCTGGAAGTTCCAGGATGCTTTGAAATTCCTGCTGCATTATCAATGGCAATAGCAAGCGGTAAATATGATGGGTTTATTGCACTTGGCTGCGTGATACGCGGTGAAACTACGCATTACGATTATGTATGTATGGAAAGCGCTCGTGGTATTAATGAGCTTGCTATAAGGCATAATGCAGCAGTTGGTTTTGGTCTCATCACCTCTGAAAATGATGCGCAGGCATTGGTACGCGCGGATATAAAACAAAAAAATGTAGGCGGAAGGGCTGCAATTGCTTGTCTTGCCATGCTTGATATTAAAAATAAAATGGGTGCATAACTTGCCAGATAAACAAAAAGAAAAACCAGAAGGAATACTCCGCCGCAGCGAAGCAAGAATGGCTGCTGTAAAGGCTATTTACGCAGTAGAGATAGCATGGGAATCTGGTGAAAAAGCCGATCCGTGGGCGGTAACATTGGGTATTATCAGCTCTTACGATGAAAGTCATGAAGACCACCATTTCAATGTAAGGCCGGATGAAAAATACCTTGCAAAAATCATTAAGGGTGTGTTTGAAAACCTGGATTCTATTGATTTAGTAATAGAGCGGAATTTAAGCGAAAGCTGGAGCAAGGAGCGTATCGGTCATGTGATGCTGGCACTTCTTCGCGCTTCTGTTTATGAAATAAGCAGCTTCCAGAAAATTCCGTTCAAGATTATTATTAATGAATATATAAATATAGCGCGTGGCTTTTTTAATGAAAAAGAAGTTGGCTTTGTAAATGGTATATTGGATAAAATTGCACGGGAAGTTAGGGACGAGGGTGGCAATACTGGAATTTAAGAATAGCGAATCGTTAGATGTTGTCATTCCAGAATTTAGAAAACATTGGATTTGCATCTTCGCAAATCCTAGGTTTTATTAATATCTGGAATCCAGTTTCTTATAAAGAAAGTGCTGGATTCCAGATATCAAGTTCGGCTAGCTCATGAAAACGGCTAAAGAAGCCTGTTTCATACGCAGCCTCACTAGATTCTGGAATGACAGTATTCATTGACTGAGTATAAGGAAGTTAATACTATAGCTGAAAAGTAAGTCGAAATGGACGAATTCTCCTTCATAGAAAAATACCTCGCCCCACTTACTTTTGGTAATCCAGAAGCACTTTCTTTAAAAGACGATGCTGCAATATTTTCCCCAAAATCAGGCTATGACATTGTAATCACTAAGGATGCCATAGCAGAAGGCACGCATTTTTTTAAAAATGATGATCCATATAAACTAGCAAAAAAACTCCTGCGGGTGAATTTATCAGATCTTGCTGCCAAAGGCGCTATCCCCTATTGCTGTTTCCTTGCACTTATTTTGCCGGAAAATACTCCGGAAGAATGGCTTGAGCAGTTTGCAGCAGGCTTGAAGGATGACTTAAGTGGATTTAGCTGCTTCCTTGCTGGCGGGGATACCACAGCCCATAATGGCGGAGTGGTGCTTACACTTACTGCACTTGGCCATGTTACGGCTGGCAAAGCTTTGCTGCGCTCAGGCGCAAGGGCAGGGGATGGGGTGTTTGTTACAGGCACTATCGGGGATAGTTACCTGGGTTTGCAGTTAATTAAGAATCAAGAATTAAAAACTATAGAGGAATCCAGGGGTTCTGATTCTTACCTTATCTCTCGCTACCACGTTCCACAGCCGCGAATATCGGTTGGCACGAAGTTATCGGGTGTTGCCACTTCATGTACTGATATATCCGATGGCTTACTTGCTGATTTAGAAAATATTTGCAATTGCTCCCAGGTAGGCGCGGAAATTATGCTAGACAAAGTTCCGTTGTCAATAAGCTTAGCTGAAGCTGATGCTATAAAAGCTATAACCGGTGGTGATGATTATGAATTGCTATTTACTGCGCCAGAAAATATGGAGCGAAATATTAATGATATATCAGAAAAAACCGGTATTAAAATTACCAAGATCGGCAAAATAACAGGCGATAATGCCGTAACCTTACTAAATAAAAATGGCGAAATAATTCCTGTATTTAGATCAGGTTACAGGCATAAAATTTAGCTCTACCTATGCAGCCTGTCTTCAGTAAGCAGCCCGCCAAGGCTCCTGCCGCCTAATATATGCACATGGAAATGGTGAACAGTTTGCGATGCATCCGCGCCGTGGTTCATCACCAAGCGGTAACCGGTTTTTTCTACCCCGAATGAGTGGGCTATTTTTCGCACCGTAGCAAAGAAATTGCCAACAGCCTCAGCACCTGCATTAAGTGTAAAATCATCAAAGGAAATATACTCGCCCTTTGGCAATACTAAAACATGCACTGGAGCTGCCGGATTTGCATCGTGGAATGCAAAAACTCCTTCATCCTCATACACTTGCTGGCATGGGATTTCCTTGCGGATTATTTTTGCAAATACGTTGTTTTGGTCGTACATATTTTTCTCCTCGCAATGACGTTTCTACCCTCTGCCCTTCTTCTCTTCAATCCCAGAAATGCCCTTCCTGCCTTTAAGTTCAGCCATTACTTTTTCAGGGTCAATTCCCATATCAGCCCAAAGCACAAGCATATGGAACAATAAATCGGCGCTTTCTGATATTGTACCTTTTTTATTATCAATAACAGCTTCTATAACCGTTTCCACTGCTTCTTCACCTAGCTTCTGGGCGATTTTAGCGCGCCCTTTAGAAAAAAGCTTTGATGTATATGAAGATTCTATGTCGCCATCGGCCTGGCGTATTTTGATAGTTGCGAATATTTCATCTAATATCTGGAACTTGGACATTTTAATTTTGCCTGTTGGATTTGCTATCTTATTTAATAGGAAAACTTATCTAAGATGTAAATAGGGAATAGTAAACTATATGGAGCCATCCTATGTTTTAGGCTTCTTAAAACGCACCCCTGCGCCACCACCATTTTCCGGTATAAATTCAACACCACCTTCTTCCAGTGCTTTTTTTACGGCATTTACATTCTTGTTTAATGCACTCTCTAAACCAGCTTCATTTTCCATTCGTTGAATGGTGGTTAGTCCTAATCCAACTTTTTCAGCCAATTCCCTGGCTGACCATTTTAATAAGGCGCGTGCCGCCCTAATCTGTTCAGGAGTCATTTTTTCACTCATTGTATTCTATTTACAAACCACATCACACCATGAATACATCAAATTGATGCATTCGCTATTGACAAGAATTCTGCAATAAGATATAAATTATATCATATTAGCAGTAATTTCAACTACAAGCGATGTATTTCGCTTAATAATATGTTATGCAATAAATTTATGGGGGAATAATATTATGGAAGCTATTCAGGAAAACCGTAATATTGGAGAAAATATAAGGCTATACCGTATCAAATCTGGCTTAACAATTAAAGAACTAAGCAAGCGGATACTAAGCCAATACGGAATAGAAATTAAATCCGCCCAACTACGCAATTATGAAAAAGCTGCGGAAAAAATTACAGCAGAAAAATTAAAAATTATAGCTGATACATTGGGAGTTAATATAAGTAAATTTTTTGAACAAGCTACACCATCAATATTACTTGATAGTAGCAGCAAAAGAAATCTGCTTGAAGCTTTTTCCATGATACGGCATAATTCCTCCCGCGATAGTTTATTGCATTTAGCACGCAGGCTTGCTACCGAATAATATTTTAACCATTTTTCCCTTGCCAATTACCATAATATATATATAGTCTGCCCGCAAATTTAAAACACTTTTGGTTTGCACATATGTCCCCTCGCGTTATAAAAGAAGCCCTTACATTTGATGATGTTTTAATGGTGCCTGCTGCATCAGATGTTATGCCAGCCGATGTAAATACCTCCACAGAAATTGCCAAAGGTATATTCCTTCGTATTCCACTTATATCCTCCGCAATGGATACTGTAACTGAATCACGCTTAGCAATAGCAATGGCGCAAAATGGCGGTATGGGCTGCATTCACCGCAACCTTACTATAGAAGAACAGCAAAATGAAGTGCGCAAAGTTAAGAAATTTGAATCCGGCATGGTTATCAACCCGGTAACTATAAATCCGGATGCAACTTTACGTGAGGCATTGGAACTCGCTGAGCGCCATAATATATCCGGCATACCTGTTGTAGAAAAAGGCGGCAAGCTTGTTGGGATACTCAGCAACCGCGATGTGCGTTTTGCAACTGACCTTAGCAAGAAAGTCCAGGATTTAATGACCAAAGACAATCTTGTTACCGTGAAAGAAGGCATAGATTTAAGTGATGCAAAGAAGCTATTGCATAAATATCGTATAGAAAAACTACTTGTGGTGGATGATGCATATCACTGCATAGGGCTTATAACTGTAAATGATATTGAAAAAGCCCAGAGGCACCCCGATTCAAGCCGCGACGATTTAGGCCGCCTGCGTGTTGCAGCTGCAGTTGGCACCGGCGCCGATACTATGGAGCGTGCCACCAAACTCATTGAGGCTGGTGTTGACGTTATAATTGTTGATACGGCTCATGGACATTCCAGTAAAGTATTAGCTACCGTAAGGGAGGTTAAGAAATTATCTGGTAATTTTAAGGTTATAGCAGGAAATATCGCAACGGCAGATGCGGCAAAAGCATTGATTGATGCGGGTGCAGATGCAATTAAAGTAGGCATAGGCCCAGGCTCAATCTGCACAACCCGTATTGTTGCAGGTGTTGGCGTGCCGCAGCTTACAGCGATTATGGATGTTGTTGAACTATGCAAAAAACACGGCATACCTGTAATTGCCGATGGCGGTATAAAATACTCAGGCGACCTTGCAAAAGCTATCGCAGCAGGGGCCAATGCTTGCATGATAGGCTCACTGCTTGCCGGAACCGAAGAAAGCCCGGGAGAAGTTATTTTATATCAGGGTCGTTCATATAAAACATATCGTGGTATGGGTTCGGTTGGGGCAATGGCGCGCGGTTCTGCTGATCGCTACTTCCAGCAGGAAATAAAAGACCAGCTTAAGCTGGTACCAGAAGGGGTGGAAGGAATGGTGCCGTTTAAAGGCAGTGTTTCTGCTGTTGTGCACCAGCTTATTGGGGGTTTACGCGCTGCAATGGGTTACACGGGCAATAATAATATTATCGGCATGCATAAAAACGTTAATTTCGTAAGAATTACAAATGCAGGCTTGAAAGAAAGTCACGCTCATAATATAATGATAACAAGAGAATCCCCGAATTACGGGACATAGAATTAATTTTTTGTAGTCATATTGATGCAATTGGGGCGGTAAAATGGAAATTTTTACTTGCTGCGTAAAAAGAATGATGTTAGCTCTGATATGTTAACGATATTTTAACTTTTTGCTAATAATATGATTTGGACGACCTTATTTTTCGATTAAGGTTGCTATGTAGGCAAAAAATCGTTGGAGATACTGATAGTGAAAAAGTCGACCTTAAAAGGAAAACTAGGGATAGTTTTCGCTAAGATTAGGAATTTTTCTAATGAATTACAGCATCTTGCTGGACGAATATTCTGTAAACGCAGAATAATAGTTATATCAGAAAGAAGTATTTCAAGCATTCCGGCAAGTTCAAAATCCCAAGGCCTCATAGTAACGGCGGGGTTGCTTATGCTACTCTGGATTTCATACTCCACCGGTAAATACGTAACTTATGAAAGTGTTATTTCCCAGAAAGATAGGGAAATATGGAACACCAATATAACTAATGAAGGTTTGCAATACCAGATGGCAGACCTGCACCAGAACCTTTCTGACCTTAATAAATATTTTGAAAATATCCGCCAGCTTGATTTGATGTCGCAGAAAAGTCCTGTGAAAAGCAAGGCATCTGACACAACTAATCTTCATGCCTCTAACACCCAGGGTGAGAAAGTTGCTGATAACAACGCGAGTGCCGATCCAAACGGTGTCCAGCAAATACTTACCAATATACGAAGCAAGGTTATTTCCAGGATAGAAAACCTTGAAGCCATCCTGCAAATGACAGGGCTGAACTTAAGAAAAATCGCTGATAACAATACAAACTTAAAAGCTGCGTTGCTTAATGCCTCTCATTTACATGCAGACATATCTAATCCCGGTGATGTTAAGAACCAGGGGGGGCCTTATGTATCACCTGGCAGCGATCTTTCCGCAATGTTTAGCCAGGAAGAATTCGAGTCTGAAATTAACTATTTGATGCAGCTTGAGAAATTCATAAATTCAGTGCCTCTATCAACCCCGCTTAAAGAATACAGGTTAACAAGTGGTTTCGGCAGGCGTATGGACCCCCTAAGTAATGAAGGCGGTGCAATCCATACTGGCATAGATATTGCCGCGGAATATAAATCAAAGGTTTACAGTTCTGCGCCAGGTGTGGTAAGCTTTGCTGATTCATCAGGGGCTTATGGTCGTCTGGTCAGGGTGGAACATGGATCTGGCATATCAACCTGGTATGGACATTTAGATAGAATACTGGTAAGAGAAGGAGAAACCGTTAAACGCGGACAACTAATAGCTTTGCAAGGTAACACCGGAAGGAGTACAGGAACCCATCTGCATTACGAAGTAAGACTTAATAATCAGCCCATTAACCCAGCTAATTTTCTAGAGGCAGGCAAATATGTTTTCTAAACAAAATAAAGATTCTATAGAGAGGAATACACCAACTATGACTTCAACAAACCGTAAAGATGATATTCCTTCTATAATAGCAGCAGACCTTAAAATCGTCGGCAACCTTATGTGCAGTGGCTCAGTTGAGGTTGAGGGGGAAATAGAGGGGAATGTTACCTGCGGTCATGTTACAATCCGCCGCACCGGTGCTATCAAAGGCGATGTAACTGCGGATATTATCCAGGTGGATGGCGAAATAAATGGCCTTGTTAAAGGAAGGAATATTACATTATCTGAAACCGGCAGAATTACCGGCATGATAATGTATGAAGCTTTATCTGTAAAAGATCGCGCCTATATAGATGGTCAGTGCAAAAGCACAGATAAACTACATAAAGGTGTGGAGGCTATTGAAATGCACTCTAATAACAGTGGCTTTCTAGGCTCAAAAATTAATGATAAGGTTCATGTGGAAGCATAACCAACTGTTTGTAGAATAATTTAAATAAGAAAAAACCGGTGTTCATGCATCGGTTTTTTCTTTTGAGATAAGGTTTCTTAGCTTACCACCCGACATTTTAGAATGACACATATAAGTTGCCAATAGGCTCTGAGAACTCATGACCCACACCCACATCCAGCACAATTCCATAGATAGCACCAACCTTGAAGCAAAGCGCCTTATCCAATCCGGGAAGATAGGGCAGGGCATAACCGTTATATCGGCAAAATCACAAACAGGTGGAAAAGGCAGGCTTGGCAGGAGTTGGGTTTCTGAAGAAGGAAATTTATTCGCATCATTTATAGTGAGTCGTTTATCGTTTATAGTTGATGGCTATGAGAACCATGAACTACAAACTATAAACAACAAACTCCCTTTCTTATCCGCCCTTGCAATAGGCGCTACCATAAAAGAATTTACCAATAAAACCCCGCTTTATAAATGGCCAAATGATGTTCTAATTGAAGGCGAAAAAATCTCCGGGGTTTTAATAGAAACAATCGCGGATTATTTTATTATCGGCATTGGTATTAATATTGCGAGTTATCCTTTGGAGGGCACAAAACTTCCCGCAACTTGCCTAGATAATCATACAAAAGATAAGAATCAGGTGAGTAGCGTTCTTGAAACTTTAATAAAGAATATGGAAAATAAAATGCATATGGATGCGGCATCAGTGCGGCATGAATGGATGGAAAATGCTTATGGAATGGGCAAAGAAGCTGTAATTAATCAAGGTGATAAAGAAATATCAGGCATTTTCAGGGGTATTGATGCGAATGGTGGGTTGATTTTGGAGACTAAAGGGAGTAAAAGGGAAGCTGTTTTATTTGGTGATATTTCCTGGATTTAAGATTGTAGATTTAAGATTTAAGATTTTTAAGAGCCACTCTTTAATTTTATTTGTTAAATTCATTTTCTTAAATCTTAAATCTTAAATCTACAATCTTAAATGTTACTCACTATAGACGCAGGCAACACGAACACAGTATTTGCCGTATTTGATGAGAATATTCTTGCAGGGAAATGGCGGATAGTAACGGATAGAAACCGTACATCCGATGAATATGCGCTCGCGATAACCCAGTTCCTGGAAATGGGCGGCATAAAGCGCGAAAAAATAAATGCTGTGATTATTGCAAATGTTGTGCCGCAGGCAATGTTCCAGCTGCGCACTATGTGCAAGGAATATTTTAAATGCGAACCGCTTGTGATAGGCGAAGCTGGTGTTAATGTCGGTATAGGCATTGCTATTGAGCGTAAAAATGAAATAGGTGCAGATAGGTTGGTAAATGCCCTTGCGGCATTTAACCGTTTTGGCGGAAATACTATCGTTGTAGATTTTGGTACTGCTACAACATTCGATGTGATAGACTCTGGCGGAAATTATGCGGGCGGTGTGATTGCCCCGGGCATTAACCTTTCTATTAAGGCTTTGCATATTGCAGCGGCAAAATTACCGGAAGTGGCGATTGCAAAACCGGAAAAAGTTATCGGCACATCAACGATTGAGGCGATGCAATCAGGAATATATTGGGGCTATGTTGGCCTTATTGAAGGAATAATAAGGAAAATAAACGAAGAGATAGGCCGTGATATGACAGTTGTTGCAACTGGTGGTTTGGCATCGTTATTTTTCAAAACTGGCGGAATTATAAAGTATCTTGAGCCTGATTTGACTATATCAGGATTGCAGGAAATATATGAATTGAATAAGTGAGGTGATGGGTATTGGGTAATGGGTGATGGGGAATAGGTGCGACATACGCACGTCATTGCGAGCTACAAAGTAGCGTGGCAATCCAGACAATAGAAGAATAAGAAATAGAAGTTTATTTGTAATCATAACTTTTTTGGCTTCTAAATTTCTAATTTCTGGATTGCCACGCTACTTTGTAGCTCGCAATGACGTAGTTACTACACTTATTCCCCAACACCTATCACCTATTACCCATCACCTATTAAAATAATAATTTTATTAGGAATATAATAAAGAAAATGACATTAAACTTAAAAAAACATAAAGACGATTTACTATTCTTGCCGCTTGGTGGGTCTGGTGAAATCGGCATGAATATGAATTTATATTACATGGATGGCAAATGGCTGATGGTGGATTTCGGCGCTGGTTTTGCCGATGACTACTACCCGGGCGTTGATATGCTTGTGCCGGATATTAGTTTCATGCTGGAACATAAGAAGGATCTGGTTGGATTAGTGCTAACCCACGCGCATGAAGACCACTTGGGCGCTATAAATTACCTATGGGAAAATTTCAATTGCCCTATATACGCAACGCCATTTACAGCATCTTTCCTTAAAGCTAAAATTGAGGAAAACCAGGGTGCAAGACATGCAAATATCATTGAAGTGCCAACAGGTGGCCAGCTTAAGGTTGGCCCGTTTGATATTGAAATGGTACAGATTACCCACTCCGCGCCGGAAATGAATGGTTTAATGCTGCGTACTAAACATGGTAATGTTTTCCACACAGGTGACTGGAAACTTGACCCAACCCCAATGGTAGGGCCAGCTTCCGACGAAGCAAAAATCAAGAAATATGGTGATGAAGGCATACTTGCCATGATTGGCGATTCTACTAACGTATTTAGCCAGGGACATTCAGGTTCAGAAGGTGATTTACGTGAAAGCCTGATTAAACTGGTTGGAGATTGCAAAAAACTTGCCGTTGTTACCACATTTGCATCTAACATTGCGCGTATTGAAAGTATTGTGGTTGCAGCGCGCGCTAATAACCGTAAAGTTGTTATGGCTGGCCGTTCGCTTTGGCGTGTTGTGCGCGCAGCGCAAGATGCTGGCTATTTGCTGGATTTTGAAGATTTCGTTTCAGAAGAGCAATTTAGCAAATATCCGCGTGAGCAGTTATTGCTTCTTGCCACTGGTTGCCAGGGTGAACCTCTTGCTGCGATAAATAAAATTGCATCTGGAAGTCACAGGAATATTACTATAAAGCCTGGTGATTCGGTTATTTTCTCATCGAAAATCATTCCTGGTAATGAAAAACGTATCTTCCGCCTGTTTAATAAATTTGTAAGACTAGGTATTGAAACACTTACTGAGCGCGATCATTTCGTGCATGTTTCCGGGCATCCGAATATCGAAGAATTAAAGCGTATGTATGAACTTGTTCGCCCTACAATCTCAGTGCCTGTGCATGGTGAGCATGTGCATATGCATGAGCATACACGCCTTGCCCGTTCATGGGGTATTAAGCACGCCTTTGAAATGGATAATGGTGTTGTGCTGAAGCTTGCGCCAGGTGAGCCTGAAAAGGTTGCTATGGTGAAGGCTGGGCCGCTAGGCGTTGATGGCACAGCATTCTTGCATGCAGATAGCGAAATAATGCGTATGCGCCGCAAAATGCAGCGTGAAGGTATTATAATAATAACATTATTGCTAGATGATAATGGCTTTGTAACTAAACCAGTTATTTTTGCGCCAGGTGTGCTGGATAAAAAGAATGATGCTGAAATATTTACAGTGCTAGAGGAAGAAATTGAGGATGTTGTAAAGGAATGTTATGTGCTTGGTAAAAAGCAGCGTAGCACCGAACGCCTTGATAATCTTGTAAGGGGCGTTGTGCGTAAGCAGGTAAGACGCGAAACTGGCAAGAATCCTTCGATTGAGATTAGTGTTAAATTTGTTTAGGTTGACGTAAAGTTCCCTCTCCCTTGAGGGAGAGGCTTGTAGACCGAAAAAACAGTACATAGGTACTGTTTTTTCTAGTACAAGGGGTGAGGGGGGATTTATTAATTAGCCACCTCACCCCTCCCTCTCCTCGGAGGAGAGGGGGCTATAAGGACTTGCTATCGCAAGAACTTTTATTTTTATAAAGGAAAGCAGACCGTGATCACCTGCACCCGCAAAGTCCAGTTCGACGCTGCCCACCGCGTTATGAACCATGAAAGCAAATGCAAAATGCTGCATGGGCACCGTTATGTGGTGGAAGCAACTTTTGCGGCTGATGGTTTGGATGAACTTGGCCGAGTGATTGATTTTGGTGTTATCAAAGAAAGGTTAACCAATTGGATTGATAATAACTGGGACCACAACACTATATTATTCCAGGAAGATAGAGCGCTAGGTGACGCAATCACGCAGCAATTATCCCAAAAAATATTTTACCTTCCCACCAACCCTACTGCCGAAAATATGGCGCAGTATCTTCTTAAAACTGTATGCACCGAACTTTTTCCAGAGCCAAATATTAAATGTATCCGCATTAGGTTGTATGAAACCCCGAATTGCTATGCGGATGCGGTTTAGTAATTTCACTTAAGAATTCAATAACTATCGGGGAATCCAGTTTATAGAATTTTCCATTTTCATTTCTACGTCGTCATTATAAAAAGGGAAACCCCCGNNCGGGGGTTTCCCTTTTTATAATGACCTTTTTAATGAAAATTCTGATTTTAGAATAAAATTAAAAAGTGCTGAGAATCAGAATCTTGCAGCTTCTGCGCAAAGAAGACAAACAAATCGTAAACAAGATAAAGTGCCCACCGCCAAGGTAAACTCTTTACAAAAAATACTAGGCAGAGATTCTGATGATGATTCCATGTCTGATGATGATTCCATAACTGTTTCTATATCTAACCCAAATATAACTACACAACAAGAGTATCAATCAAGAAAAAATGATGATAAATTTATCACCGTTCCTATTAGAAGCAACTCTCCTAGCGCACAAGTTGCTCTTTCCGCAGCAGTCAAGCCTTCTATTGCAGGTGCAACTGAAATAAGGGGAGGTGACTTAATTTCCACAGCTACTCAACGTTCAATAGATATGACACAAAGCAAAGCAAGGTAAATCATAAACCTTTGTATAAATGGTACTTTTGACGGTTTCCTAAACTTTCTGTCCAGAAAGCTGTTGCCATATTTTGAGCATTCCACCCAGTTAATTTATTAATATCCATTCACGGTGAATGTAACCTTTTGCACTTAGCTCAATGGTTGCAACTGCAAGGGGAGGGTTTGGTAGAACCTAAGTTGGATAACTCATACCAATTCCTTATCTAATCACCTGCGCCTACTTGCTACGGACTCGGTGCGCTCGCGTATGTTTAATACGCTCCGCGCACCGAAGCCGAAACTCCTGGCGGAGAGATTGATAAGGAAGTGGATCCAGAGTAATATACAATCGTTTATGCCACCAAAGAGCTGGATCCACTTCTTTCGCAGGCGCACGTGCTACATAACGAATAATAAGGAGTTTTAAAGTAAAACGCCTCGAGATAAACTATATAACAATGCGTAAATAAAACTAATATTTACTATAATTTTCCCATCTAAGCAGGAAGAACTTACTTCCTAACCCTCTCCCGGTGGAAACTAGCACCATAAAAGGCATAGGCCAGGCTAAGCTTTCTTTTTTAACAAAGCTTAAACAAAAATTTATGTGCGATAGCCCTGCATGATAGAATTCTTTCTATTGAAGAAGAATGAAATTTATGCAAAAGATATAGCAAGTATTAACACTCCTATTAGAAGTACCCAATGACACAAAAAACTATCTGGACAAGCCTTGAAGCCCAAAAAGCAACTGGTGGTAAATCAACCTGCAAATGGAAGGCAAGCGGGGTTTCCATTGATAGCCGCAAAATAGAAGCTGGAGATTTATTCATCGCTATTCAGGGTGAGCGTTTTGATGGTCATGATTTCGTAAAAGATGCGCTGAAACTTGGCGCAGCCGCTGCGGTTGTAACCCACATACCCGAAGGTGTTGGCGCTGATGCGCCGCTTCTTATCGTGGCAGACATAATGACAGCCTTGCAGGATTTAGCAATATATAGCCGCAAACGTATAAATGGAAAAATTATAGGGGTAACCGGCAGTGTCGGCAAAACCAGCACCAAGGAAATGCTTAGCATAGCATTTAAAGGCCAGGGAAAAGTTTACTTTACCGAAGGCAATTTAAACAACCATTATGGCCTGCCACTCAGCCTCGCACGTATGCCAAAGGATACTAACTACGGCATATTTGAAATTGGCATGAACCACCCGGGGGAAATCACCCCACTTTCAAAAATTGCCAATCCTGATATTTCTATAATAACCACGGTTGAAGCTGTGCATCTGGAATTTTTTAATTCAGTAGAGGAAATTGCCGATGCCAAAGCTGAAATATTCGATGGTATGGATAAAAATTCCACTGCAATCCTGAATTTTGATAATCCGCATTTTGCAAGGTTAGAGAAAAAAGCCAAAGAAGCAGGAATTAAAAATATTATCAGTTTCGGTGAAAAGCATGGTGCGAATTTCCGTATGCTTTCTTATGCAGAAAAAAATAGCAAAGGCGCAGTAAAGCTTAATGCTGCAAACGAACTTATGGAATATAAATTAGGCATAACCGGCAAGCACCAGGCGTTTAATTCTTCCGGCGTTCTTGCTGTTGTAAAAGCGGCAGGCGGGGATTTAATTAAAGCTGCAAAGAATTTGGGCAAGCTGGAAGCAAAATCAGGGCGTGGTAAAATTTTCGATATTACATACCATGGAAAAAATATCACCATCATTGACGATTGCTATAATGCAAGTCCAGCCTCAGTTTCTGCCTCACTTGATAATTTCGGCCTGATGAAAATAAAGGGGCGCAAGATTGTAGCCTTGGGCGATATGTTCGAGCTCGGCAATAGCGCCGCAGAGCTTCATAAGAAACTAGGTGAAAAAATAATAACAAATAATATAGATTTATTATTTACAGCAGGTGAATTAACAATTAACGTATATAATGCAATCCCCGATAGGATAAAAGGCGGCACTGCTAAAACTTCTCTTGAGCTTGCTTCGGTGCTAGAAAAGCACTTAAAAACAGACGATGTTATATTAGTAAAAGGTTCGCGCGGCATGAAAATGGAAAATGTAATTAAATTCTTGCAGGGGTGATGTGCTAAAGTATAGTAAATATATCCGTTATTTCCGTAATGTTGCCACGTCATCGCGAGGAGCCGAAGCGCAGCGAGCACGAGGTGGCGATCCATCTTTCATGCAATGTAAAAACTGGATCGCGTCTTCGCACTCCTTGCAGTCGGCTCATCGCGATGACGTTGCGACTTTGGTGATGACGAAGTTCCTAAAGTGCTTGCAACTAACCTTAATCATAACCCTCCTCCCATATTTCGCAGTAGCAGAAGGGCAAGCACTTCGCACTATAACCGTTCGAGGTCAGGCGACGCAGGATTTTAATCCGGATATTGCCAGTTTTTCCGTTACTGTGATGAAAAGGTCAGCAAGCCGCGAAGAAGCTAAAGCATCCCACGATAAAATGCTTAAAAGTCTTTTAGACATCGCAAAGAAATATAAGATAGATGAGAAGGATTTAAGCACGGCTTTCAGTTCTGTAAATCCTAATTATGAATATCCAAACGGTAAACGCAAATTTAGAGATTATTCCGCGCAAACAAGCATAAATATTACGATGCGTGATTTAAGCCAGACAGGGCAATTCCAGGATGCGCTGGTAACTGCTGGTTTTGATAATTTCCAAGGCCCAAATTATACACTTGAAAAAATATACACATATAAAGACAAAGTATTAACAAGCGCACTTGCAAACGCAAAGCAAAAAGCCATAATGATGGCTGAAAGCCTGGATGAAAAAATTGATAAGCCCGTGGATATAAAAGAAGAAGATACAAGTTATGATTCACCAAGGCCATATATGGCGAAATCCGTATCAATGATGGCTACAAGTGAAAGTGCCGTTGCTCCTCCGCAAGGTGTGGTTACTGTAAAATCTTCCGTGACAGCCACTTTCAGTTTAAAATAACCTTAATTTGTATTTAATATGCTATATTATTTCCTTCTGCCGCTTACTGATGAAAATACAATCTTTAATTTATTCCGATATATAACATTCCGCGCAGGGGGTGCAGTTCTCACTGCAATGCTTATCAGCTTTATATTTGGCCCGCGCATTATTGCATGGCTGAAACTTAAACAGCATGGTGGCCAGCCTATCCGTGAAGATGGCCCGCAAAGCCACTTGTTAACTAAAAAAGGTACGCCTACAATGGGCGGGCTTATGATGCTGCTTTCAATCAGTATTTCCACCTTGCTTTGGGCAGACCTTAGCAATCAATATATATGGGTTACATTATTCGTGACTTTAAGCTTTGGCGCACTTGGTTTTGCTGATGATTATCTTAAAGTAACAAAGAAAAATACCAAAGGTGTTTCAGGAAAAAAGAAATTAATAGTGCAGTTCGCTACCTGCCTGGTTGCAGCGTTATGGATACAATATCTTTCCCCGGAGAATTATTCAACCCAGCTTGCATTCCCGTTTTTCAAAGATTTACTCCTTAACCTTGGTGTATTATACATACCTTTCATAATGATTGTAATGGTTGGCGCTTCAAACGCTGTAAATCTTACTGATGGGCTTGATGGGCTTGCGATAGTGCCTATAATGATTTCCGCCGCGTGCTTTGCACTTATTTGTTATATTGTTGGACATTTTACTTTTTCAAATTATTTGCAGATACACCATATTCCAGGTGCTGGCGAACTTGCTGTATTATTATTCAGTGTTATTGGCGCTGGCCTTGGTTTCTTATGGTTTAACGCTCCGCCTGCAAAAATATTCATGGGTGATGTGGGAAGCCTGGCGCTTGGCGGCACACTTGGCACTGTAAGCGTTATTACCAAACATGAAATAGTGCTTTCAATAATTGGTGGCCTGTTCGTGGTGGAGGCACTTTCCGTTATAATCCAGGTATATTATTTTAAATTCACAGGCGGAAAACGCTTCTTCGGCATGGCCCCTATCCACCACCATTATGAGAAAAAAGGCTGGTCTGAACCTACCGTTGTTATAAGATTCTGGATTATTGCAGTGATATTTGCACTTATCGGGCTTTCTACTTTGAAGTTGAGATAATTGTTAAAAGTATTCCGTTACCGCCTAGCCATATTCTTGCCGGAGAGTTTAGAATGGAGCGCGTTTCCGTACTCCTGCTAACATATAAGGATGTGGTGCTTGATTTAATATCCAAGTTAGCAATGCTAAAACTTGATGGTGTAACACCATGCGTGGCAAAAAAATCAGCTCGTGGGCTTATGAGCATGCCTCAGAAACAGTAGAGTTGATTGATAATCGCGCTCCCGCAGTATCGTGCTATAGCTCCCCTACACATCGTCTATATTTCCTGTGATTGTTGAAAAGCGGAAACGCTTTACTATAAACAAAGCCTTCACTCAGCCAAAAACGAAATAGAAATAAAAATAGGAAATATATAATAATATTTTGCAAGTATTGCCACCATTTACTGCTTAATATCCTTGATGATTCTATTAAAAGTTGCTATGGCTATTATTGTTGGTATCATTAAATTAATGATTTAGGGATTATGATGAATAAAAAAAAGTCCGTGCTTAAAAGCACAACAGCCTTAGTTGGAACTGCGCTTATTGGAACCGCAATTGTATTTTCTACATCAACAACATTAGCAGATACAGTGAATGACGGCCTTGTTTCCAGCCAAGTATCCTTAACAGGTGGGGCAACATATACAAATAACGGCACTATTAATACAAGCAGCAGCGGTATAGCCATTACCAATGGTGGCACAATAACTAATAATGGAAGAATAACTGCTACCACCAATGGTATTAAAACAAATGCTTCAGGTATATTATCAGGACCAATTGATAATAACGCTTCTGCGCTGATTTCAGCTGGAAAAACTGCTATAGCGATAAATACCGGAACAATATCTGGTGGCATAACTAACAGTGGAAGTATAATTGGCCAGACACTTCATGGCATTAGGGTTAAAAAAAGTACGATTTCTAGCGATATAACCAATGAAGAAGGTGGTTTGATTCTTGGCGCAACCAGCGGCATAAGAATATACTCGAATTCTACAGTATCGGGGAGTATTTCCAATAGCGGCAGTATTATTGGCAATGGCGGCACTGCCAGTAGCCAAGATGGTATCAGGATTTCAGTTGGCGGTGTACTTGTGGGTGAAATCAACAATCATGATGATGCTCTGATTTATGGTAAAACCACTGGTATCAGAGTTTTTTCTAATGCTACTTTATCTGGTGGTATTTCCAATAGCGGCAATATTACTGGTTTAAATAAATTTGGTATAAATGCAACTAAGAACGCCTTAATCGGTGACGACATTACCATCGAAACAGGCGGCCTGGTTTCAGGCGGTTCTGCCGGAATAAGGGTGTATTCTAATTCTACTTTAGCAGGTGCTATCAGTAATAGCGGAAGCGTTATTGGTGATAAATATGGTATGTATGTTGCTAAAAATAGTATTGTAACTGAGGGCATCAACAACCAGGGCAGCAGCTATATTTACGGAGAGGATACTGGTATAAGGGTTTACTCCAACTCTACTATATCCGGTGGTATTAGTAACAGCGGCAGTGTTATTGGTGATGGTGGCCCCGGTATAAAAGTTTTTGGCAGTAGTTCGGTAGGTGGCGGCATTACTAACGAAATCAGCGCCATAATTTCTGGTGGTGATGAAGGTATTTTGAACTCTCAATCTACTATATCCGGAGGCATTACGAACAGTGGCACTATTGTTGGCAGTAGTATCGGTATATATAGTAAAAATCGTAGCAGAATAGTTGGCGATATTACCAATCAGGTAGATAGCCGGATTTATGGTGGAAATACCGGCATACGCAATACAACTGATTCCAAAATAACTGGGGGCATTTCTAATAGTGGCAGTATTATTGGCAATAGTTCCTATGGTATAAATAATTCTAACGACAGCACAATTGATGGCTCTATAAGCAACCAGGGCAGCAGCCTGATATATGGTGGAAACACCGCAATCCGCATTACAACTGATTCCCAAATCACTGGAGGTATTTCTAATAGCGGCAGCATTATTGGCAATAATTCTAAAGGTATCCGTGTTTGGAACCATAGTTCAATTGGCGGTGATGTTGATAATGAAGCAGGTAGCATTATTTCTGGTGGCAATACTGGTATCCAGGTTGCTACTAATGCCCATATAAACGGCGGTGTTAATAACAGCGGCAGTATTATTGGTAATAATAATTATGGTATATATCTTCATGTTAATAGCACCATTGAAGATGGCGTAACAAATGAAGAAGGGGCGTTGATTGCAGGTAGCAATACCGGTATCAGACTTACTACCGGCGCCCACATAAACGGTGGTCTTATAAATAGCGGTAGTATTATAGGTGAAAATGACCGCGGTATATATATTCATGTTAGCAGCGGGATTAGTAGTGGCCTTACTAATAGCACCAATGGTCTTATTTCAGGCGCAGATACTGGTATATATATTGAAACAACCACGGGTATTACTGGCGGCCTTATAAATAGCGGAACCATTATTGGACATAATGATTACGGCATAAAACTTCATGTAGGCAATATTAGCGGAAGTTTAACTAACAATGGCAGCAGTCTTATTTCGGGTGCAGATACTGGCATATTGCTTGCTACCAATAGCAATATAAGTGGCGGTGTTATAAATAGTGGCAGTATTGTTGGTGAAGCTGGCACTGGTATATATGGTTACAAAAGCGCTAATATAGCCAGCCTAAGCAACCAGGAAAATGCTGTAATTTATGGTGGCGATACAGGTATCAGGCTTGCCAGCAGCAGCAATATAAGCGGTGCTTTGACCAATAGCGGCAGCATTATCGGTGAAAGTGTTTTCGGTATCAGGATTGCAGGCAGCACAATTGACAGCATTACAAATAACACAGATGGTCTGATTTTTGGTGGTGATACTGGCCTAAGGGTTGCGTCCGAGGCTTCTGTAGATGGCGACCTTACCAACAGCGGCAGTATTATAGGTCAGGATATTTATGGAGTAAATATTTCCGGTACAGGCGTAATTACAGGCGCAATTAACAACCAGGCAGGCGGCTTAATTTCTGGTGGCAGTACCGGACTTCGCGTGGATGGCTCGGTAGGCGGTGATATTACCAATAATGGAAGTATTATCGGTAATACCGGATATGGTATAAATATTACCGAAGGAAGCGAATTTGACAATGACATAACTAACCAGGACAATGGGGTTATTTCCGGTGGGGCTACCGGTATAATAATTTCTAGCAATTTTAATTTTGTCGGATCTATTACTAACAGTGGCAGTGTTATTGGTGAAAATGCAGCTATAAATGTATATTCAGGCGCTACGGTGGATGGCGGTATAATTAATAATAACGGCCTGCTTTCAGGCGGAATTATTAATAGTGGCAGTATATTTAGTGGTTCAAATAACATCGCTATATCTACCAAAAGCGGAAGCACAGTAACCGGTGGCATTACTAACGAATCTGGTGGCTTAATTTCTGGCGATGCGACTGGTATAAGCAACCGTTCAGGCTCAGTATTATCTGGCGGCATTTCCAACAGCGGCAGCATTATTGGTCAATCCGATAAGGGTATAATTATTTCTGGTGGAACCACACTGAATGGAGATATCACCAACCAGTTAAATGCTGTTATTTCTGGAGGAAAAACTGGTATAGGTATAGAGAATTCTTCTTACATGACCGGGGGTGTTATCAATAGTGGCAGTATTAGTGGTGATGACTATGGTATTAATGTTCTTTCTGGCTTTTCAATACGCGATGGCATTACTAACAATTCATCTGCTGTAATTTATGGTGGCGATACTGGTATAAAAGCAGCCTCTGGTTATATATCCGAAGGATTTAACAATAGTGGCAGCATCATCGGACAAGAAAATTATGGTATAAGTCTTTCTGGTGGCACTCCAATTGACGATGGATTCACAAATAATGCATCCGCTGTTATTTATGGAGGAAATGCGGGGATAAACCTCTATTCAGGTGGCCATATAACCGGAGGATTTAGCAATAGTGGTAGCATCATCGGACAAGAAAATTATGGTATAAACCTTTTTAATGGTGGTTCAATTGAGGATGGATTCACAAACAACTCATCTGCTATAATTTACGGTGGCAATACAGGGATAAATATCTATTCAGGCGGCGATATAACCGGAGGATTTAGCAATAGTGGTAGCATCATCGGACAAGAAAATTATGGTATAAACCTTTTTAATGGCGGTTCAATTGAGGATGGATTCACAAACAACTCATCTGCTATAATTTACGGTGGCGATACTGGCATACTAATAAGCAATGCAAGCGTATCTGGTGGAATCAATAATAGCGGCACTATTACAGGAGCTGATATAGCTATAGTTATTAAAGAAGGCGCAGAGCTAGCAGATGGTATAACTAACACAGCCAGCGGCTTAATTTCTGGCGGCAGTCATGGCAACTAATAAGTGATGCAAGCGTATCTGGCGGTATCCATAATAGCGGCACTATCTCAGGAGATGAGTTTTATGGTATATATCTTAATAACAACAGCTTAATAAGCGGCGGTATAAACAACGGCACCAGCGGTCTGATTCAAAGCGATTCTACCGGTATATTCATAACTTCTGCAAGTGTAAGTGGTGGCATTAGCAACGCAGGTACTATTATAGGCGGCGTAGCTATCAGTATTGGTACTAATGGTATAGTAAATGGCGGCATAGAAAATATAAGTGGTGGTGTTATTTCTGGTGGAATTCTAAATAGCGGCACTATTTCAGGTGCAAATCAAGCCATACTCTTGGAAAATAGCATCTTAGAAGGTGGTATAGCCACTAATGATAGCGGCCTGATTTATGCCGAGGATACAGCTATACTCCTAAGTAATGCAACCGTATCTGGTGGTATCCATAATAACGGTACTATTTTAGGAGACGATATAGCTATACTAATTAACGAAGGTACAGAGCTAAGAGATGGCATAACAAATTATACCGATGCCATTATTGATGGCGGCAGTACCGGAATACAGATAAATTCTTCATCCGTATCTGCTGATATTAATAATCTTGGCAGTATTATTGGCAATGAAGATGACGGTATAAATATTGATAATAGTACAATAGACAGCATCACTAACTCCGCAAGCGCTTCAATTCTTGGCGATAATGGCATCAGGATAGATTCATCTACCGTATCGGGCGCGATTAGTAATAGCGGCAGCATTACAGGCAACGGAAGTGCTGCTATAAATATTACTGATAGCTCAATAAATAGCATCACTAACTTCGCAAGTGCTTCAATGCTTGGTGATCTAGTCGGTATTAAAATACAAACATCTACTCTATCTGGTGCTATCAGTAACAGCGGTAACATTATTGCTACCCAATATGAAGCTATATATATAGAAAATGGTGTACTCCATAGCATAGATAATGAATCTGGCGCTGTAATTTCTGGCGGCCTATATGGTATTATCTTAAATTCTTCCAGTATCTCAAGTGGCATTACTAATAACGGTAGCATTATAGGTAATGAGTTTGATGGAATATCTTTAGATGAAAGTACAGTAACAGGCGGCATCACCAACGAATCTGCGGGCCTGATTTCCGGCGTATCGAAAGGTATAAATATAGATAATTCCAGCATCTCTGGTGGTATTAGTAATAGCGGAACTGTTATTGGGAATGAAGCGGGTATATATATTAATGATAATGGCATAGTAAATGGCGGTATAACCAATAGCGGCGGCTTTATTTCAGGTGGAATTATTAACAGCGGCAGCATACTTAGTGGTGAAAATAGCATAGCTATATCTGCAACAAGCGCAGGCACAATAACTGGCGGTATTACTAACGAATTTGGTGGTTTAATTTCAGGTACTGATTCTGGTATAAAAATTGATGGCCCTGGCTTGATTGGTGACATTACCAACAGCGGTACTATCTTGGGTGATATATACGCTATTCACATTTCGAATTTAGATGACAACCAGATAAATATTATTATCTCCGGTGATGATGCCCATGTGATTGGTGATGTTTATGATGAAGATTATGAAAATGGTGATTCATTCGCTACAATTTCAGGTAATTTTACTACACAAGGCAATTGGACAGTTTCTGATTTGGAAATAGCTTCCGGGAAAATATTAACTATCAGCGAAGATGATACTGTTACATTAAATACTATGGCTGAAGGTACCGGGGGTACAATTAAATTCTCAATCCTGGATGCAGAAAACCACGCCACATTAAATGTTACAGGCGGAAATATTAACCTTACCGGCACAAACTTAAACATATACGCCCTTAATACCGATAACCTGAGCAATGGTGAGAAAATAAAAATTGGTACAGGCACATCATCAGTTACAGGTATTACTGGTTTGCAATCAGTTACTGACAATGCATTCCTTTGGGATTTCAGCATTGGGGATGGTTCCAATGTAGATGGCGGAACTAGTGATGAATTATATTTATTTGCAAATGAGGTTGTGTTTGAATCTGCTAATAGCGGGGTAGCAAATACTATCTTTAACTTAAGTGATAATGATAGCCCGGTAGTGCAGCAAACTCTTGAAAATTTACTTAATGCTTCAGCCCCTGAAAGGGAATTGATCCTTGAATCTCTTAACCCTACCGCAGACGGTACTTCATTCGTAGCAAGCCAGAATATATCCGGCTCAATTACAACACTTACCGATACAAGGCTTGCATCATTACGTGATGGAAACCCTTCATCAGGTATAGCAACCGGTGATGGCGCCAATAATAAGAATATATGGGCGCAAGCCTTTGGCAAAACTGCCAAGCAGGGGATAAGGGGCGGTATCAGCGGCTACGATGCAAATACAAATGGTGTTGCGCTTGGTGTTGATAGGAGTGTTAATAACGATATTGCAAATATTGGTATTGCCATTGGTATGTCAAAAACTGCGGTATCATCTAACAACCTGAATACTACCAGCACGAATGTTGATAGTTACCAGGTATCTTTTTATTCTGATTACATGATTAACGAAAGAACCTTTGTTGAGGGAAATATTGGTTATGTATATGGAAGCAGTACATCGGTGAAACATAATGTCGGTGGCGCGGAGGCATACTCTGAAGGTCAATATGACAGCCAGCAGCTTTCAGCCCGGGCAAAATTAGGACGCCATTATAAACTTGGCGAAAATAAAATAATTTTAAGTACATTAGCAAATTATTCTGTTTACAGTGAAGATAGTTATACGGAAACCGGAAATGCCGGGCCTCTTCTATTGTCTGTTAATAACGAGAATGTACAGCAGTTCGAGATGGGTATTGGCGCGGAACTTAACCGTGACTTTGATATAGGAAATTATTATATACTAAGGCCTTCGGCAAGCGTTGGTTACCGTCACGACTTCCTGGATGATAGCTTTGTCTCTAACGCATCATTTACCGGCGGTGGTAGCTTTACTACCAATGGTCTGAATCCTGCAAATGATACTTTAGATCTTGGTGCTGGCTTAAAGCTTTTAAATTCAGATAGTTGGAATGTATCGGTTGATTATGGTTATGAATATAAGAAAAATCATATTTCGCATACTGGCATGTTAAAGCTTGGGTCTAAATTCTAAATGGTGATATGGGGTCGCCTCATAAATTATTGTTACGATTTTGATCGCAAGATATTAAAAAGAAAGAATGATTATCTGGCTCTTCCCCTTGAGGGGGAGCGCAGAATCCGCCCCCACGCTACTCAAAACTTGTAAAATAATGAAAGCGCGGCAAGGATTTTGGTGGGGGATAAATAATATTCTATCCCTACCAGGATTAAGGCAACATACTGCTGATGTGTATAACCAACTGAAAGATAGCATTAATCCTGATAACCCAGAAAAGCTGGGGAGTAGGTCATGCCCATCTTCCTTTTTTTAGGAGCTTATCATGAAATTTATGAGGTGACCCCGGGGCATTCCGACACGTAATCTTGACACACGCCACAAAATAACCTATAATAAACGCTAATACTTACCACCGAATATTATAGGTTCGCCCGTTTGGGAATTATTTCCTCGAATATTTGGTAAAAAAGCCAGCCACTTAGTTTATGGAGTTGTTTGCATGCCGAAGTTATTAATAAATATTCACAATCAAGCTGAATATATAGTAGATGGCCAATTACAGCAGAATAGAATACCGGATGGGCCAATTGACATTACAATATCTCCGGATGTTAATCTTAGCTCGGTTGAGGGTGCCATATTTAACGGCAAGGCTTTCCTACTAGGTTGTACCAGCCTTACCTCAGTTGCAGGCGCTACATTTAATAACTATGCTTATCTGTGCGGCTGTAAAGGACTTACCTCGCTAGAGCGAGCCACATTTAATGACGTTGTTGACCTATACAGCTGCACCGGGCTTACCTCGCTAGAGCGCGCCATATTTAACGGCGATGCTTCTCTAGATGGCTGCACCGGGCTTACCTCGGTTGCAGGGGCTACATTTAATGGCAGTGCTAACCTAATCAACTGTACCGGGCTTACCTCGGTTGAGGACGCCACATTTAATGGCAAGGCTAACCTATACGGCTGCACCGGGCTTGCCTCGGTTGCAGGAGCCACATTTAATGGCGAGGCTGTCCTATCCGGCTGCACCGGGCTTACCTCACTTGCAGGAGCCACATTTAATGGCGAGGCTAACCTAGTGGGCTGCACCGGGCTTACCTCGGTTGCAGGAGCCACATTTAATGGCAATACTGGCCTAGACGGCTGTACCGGGCTTACCTCGGTTGCAGGAGTCACATTTAATGGCAATACTGGCCTATCCGGCTGCACCGGGCTTACCTCGCTAGAGGGGGCCACATTTAACGGCGATATTGACCTAAGAGGCTGCACCGGTTTACTCCCAACAACTGAACTAATAAACCAGTTAGAGGCTATGGAAGCTCAAGGCAAAACAGTTACATGGCCTGAACATTTTGGCCGTGGCGACTTGATTGATGGCGCGAAGGCCAGGCTTGGCGCTTCTATTGGTGTATATACAGAAAGCAATCCTGAAGGTGCACCGGCAACTTCTTATTTATTTAACAAATTTTTAAGCGAAGGTTTGGGGGAAAGGGATGGTAAGGCTGCGGTTGTTGCAAGCGTTAGCCCGTTTCTTGAGCTTATAGAGGGCGAACCAAAACATTTAGGTTGGGTAGAAGAAATTGCCAAACATTATTTGCAGGGATGCGTGAACCAGCCGGTTGCCGGTTTTTCGGAAATATCCGCATGGGTTGCCATAGCGCAAAAAACCGAACTATCTGATAAAATAGAAGCAGCCCGCCAACTTATGGCCCTTGAGGAAGTTAAGCAATATGTAACAGCAAACTCACCAGGCCAGGGATTGGAGGTTGAGGGCGGCAATGCTTTATTCCGCGAGGTACATAAGCAACTGGTTGTATCAGGAATGGATCCATGGCCCGGAGTGCCAGGAAGCATAAGTTATGAAGGGTCGATTAGAAATTGGTTAACAGATAATAAAATTATTGATGCCACTGAAAGAGTGGCGGAATCTAATACTAAACCTTTATCAGAAGTAGTTGATTATTTACTCCATATTCACCCAGGCATCTGGAGTGCTACGGCCTTTCCTGAAAAAATAGCTGAAATTACAGCAAAATATGCTTCTGCAAAAGAAGAGTTAGGTGAGTTAATTAACAATGAGGATGCCATACCGGATAAATACAAACCAAAAAACCCTGATGGCACTATTGATAACAGGCAATTAACAGCCGATGAGCGCATGACATTATTAAGCGATGCATATAAATCTATTGAGCTTGGAATAGGAGCCGAAATAGCCGAGACTGTAAGGGAATTAACCGTGACTGTGCTTCAGCCTGTTAGCCAGCAAGCAATGCCTGCTATTTCAAATGGTGTATTGCAGAATGAAGAAAAATCAGAAGAAATAATACCTGCGAGTTTTGTGGATCGCTTATATGAAGAGCGGAAAGAAGCTTCTAGCCCTCAGTTTGGTAAGAAATAATGAGCAATGAGATGCTTATTTAGGGGGTGACTTCCCTAATCTCAACAGAGCCTAATGTAATGTAACACATAATTTACTATAAAGCTCTTGGAGTTTATTAATAACTGAGGCAAAGTTGCATTTAAGAGCAAACATCTAGTCTTTATCTCCATAAGAATGCAGAACATCGCCGTGTGTTTTAAGCCAGTGGCGAGCTTGTTTATAATGCGGAAAAATACTAGCTACAACATCCCAGAATTTCTGGCTATGGTTCATCTCAACTAAATGGGCAATTTCATGTGCAACTACATATTCCAGCACCGCACGCGGTGCCATAACCAGCCTCCAGGAAAAAGAAAGGCTGCCACTTCTTGAGCAACTTCCCCAGCGGCTGGTCGTATCCCTTATTGTGATTGTAGTGAATTTCACACCAAGTTTGGCTGCCTCAATCCTTGCACGCTCGGTTATTACAGTTTTAGCAAGTTTTACAAGAAATTGTTGTACTTTACGTGCTATATGCTCCTCCAGCCCTGAAATAATCAGGAATTCGCCTTCAATTTTGCTTATGCCACGCAACTTGCCTGAATATTTGATTATATGTTTATTATCTAATATAGGAACCTCAGCCCCATCAGTAAAAACCGACCTGTCCTTCTGCTGCAGTTCCAAGCTCTTTTGTAATACCCAATTTTCCTTGCTATACAGGAAATCCAGCGCACGTTTATAGCTTACCCTCTTTGGTACTATAAGCTCGATACCCTTCTTTTTGCTAATGCGTATAATAATTTTCTTCGCAAGATGGCTTTTGCGCAAAGAAACCTCAGCAATATTATCGCCTTTTCCAAGTGTTATGGTACTTTTATTCATTATATCGTTGGTGGTTTGTTGTTTATCGTTTATCGTAAGGAAAATCATAGACTACAAACTATAAACTATAAACGACAAACTATTTTATGCACCTCATCTATATCACCTTCCCTGAAAAATCCGAAGCTATAAAAACTGCCGGTATGCTTATACGAAATAGACTGGCAGCATGTGTGAACATATACGATAATGTAACCTCAATTTATGAATGGGAAGGGCAAATCCAGCAAAATGAGGAAGTTACAATGATTTGCAAAGTTTCTGATGAGTCCGTGGATGATGTAATAAAAAGGGTAACAAAGTTTCATACCAACGCCTGCCCATGCATTATTTCAATAAAAGTGGAAAAAGGTAACGAAGATTTCCTGAAATGGGTTGAAAGTTCTTCTAAAGTAGATTATTAGGAACGGACTATAGGAAGTTAGAAGTAAGAAGTTAAAAGTAAGAAGTATAATTTACTAACTTTTCACTTCTAAATTCTTACTTCTAACTTCCTACTTTCCTTTTATTGGGGTGTCGCCAAGCGGTAAGG
>DITJ01000012.1 GCA_002422795.1 Alphaproteobacteria bacterium UBA6187
GTATAATTTTTACCGGACAGTAGTGATGTATAGCTGGAACGTCCTGCCCCAGATAAAGCATAAACCGGCCTACCGTTAAAATCACCTATTTCCCAATAACGCAGCCCCACCTCGCCGGATGCGGTTTCAGATGTTCCCAGGACTAATATACCATTCTTATCTTTTATTTCTTTGAAGAATATATTTAAGGCCTTAGAGTCATATCTTAAATATTCAGGGTTAAGTGTATTTGGCACACTAACCTGTAAATTTCTAAAGGCAAAAGATATGGCAATAGCTATCAAGAGTCCAAGTATTGCAAATGGAATTTGTGATCTTAAAGCTCTGAAATACTTTGAGTTTCTCATAAAAATATTTCCTGCAATATATCTAGCGGATATTTAAATAAAGCCCAGCCTAATGTTACAAAAACAAATGTTATAAACCAGCAGGATAATCCATATGCTTTGCTATATATAACCGGCTTGTTTTGCAAAGAACCCTCCACGTCAAATATAGTTCTATATATACGGCGGATTGAAAGTCCAGTACCATGCCATATTCCCCAAACTATGAAATGCTGGGCAGAACCATGCCAGAAGCCTGAAATAATAAATGTTATTAAATAGCATGATGATTGGATAAATAACAAAAACCATTTATCCATTTTTTCAAAATGAAAATTTTTCGTATAAAGAAAATTAAGGGTATTTTTTAGCGGTGTAAATATCGAATCCAGTAACACACGAGATAGGGTTATATGCCACTTCCGCCAAAAATCAGCAATATTGGTTGCGAAGAAAGGATTATTGAAGTTTTCAGGAACTTTAAATCCAAGCATGGCTCCAAAGCCAATAGCAATATCACAAAAGCCTGAAAAATTCGCATATAGATAAATATAATAAAAAACCAGACTTAAAAGAAATCTCACCTGCTCACTTACAATCCAATCAATTCCCTGATAGTCTGAGTAAGTCTGGAAAGCCTTTGAAATTAGTAGTATTTTAAACAATCCAATAGATATCTTATATACAGCCCTGTTATATTTAATGGTTTTAGGGCGGCTCATCTGCCTGCTAAACTCATCAAACCTGTACATGGGGCCGTTTAGATAAGTCGGAAAAAATAATATATAGTTTGCAACATCTACAAAACGGGTGCTTTCCACTTTGCGCTGCATAGTATCCAGAATATAACTTATTGATTTGAATAGTATGTATGAGCTGCCAATTGTGGAAAGTAAGAACTCAACATCGCCATATATAACAAACGATCTGCTTTTATTGAACAATGAAAAACAAGCTATGATAAATACAAAGAATATACATCCTAGCGTCACTTTTTTAAGCTTGGTTCGTTTTGTATTGTTATAAAGATTATTATATTTATTCAGCAAATAGGCTAGCAGCATAAATATGCTGAAACTATAAACACCGGCAATAAAAATTATTGCAACAGAATTGATGAAAAATAAGGTCTCAGTATTTCTTCCGGGCTTTTGGAATACCCAAAAAAGCATTACGCTAACGAAATTTAATAATAGCAGTAATTGCAATTCCATCTCAAGTTTCCCGAATTTATAGCATTTCCCATTTTTAGGCAATCATGCGTGAATCATCGCCTCATGTAGTTCTCCTACATATCGACTTCCTATGATTGTTGGAAAGCGAAAATGCTAATAATTATTGATTATATTAATAATTATTTTATGTCAATAACATACCGGAAAATAGGGCGTTGTCTAATATGCGGTGGGATTTGCTATCCTACAACTGGCTAATAAACTTTATAAAATTATTCCTTATTAAACTTATCTGGCCCAATAGGTGATTTTTATTATTTGTACCTAAAAATTCCATAGCGGCGTTTATCTCAAAGATAACTATCCTTCCATCTGGCATAAGGCCTGCATCAATGCCGTATATATCCAGATTAAGCGTTTGGTATATATGATTCATAGAACCAAGGACATCTTCTGAAAAATTATTTTCTGACCGTTGAAAAAAGATTTCTTCATCTTGGATAAATTGCTTATTATTTTCCATGATTCTTTCCCTATTTCGGGCATGGACGTTCCAGCCATCCGATGTTATAAGATGTCTTAAGTTTATTTTTCCGTTTATCATAATTATTCTTATTTTTCTGTAGTAACCATCAACGCCTTTGAAATCAATAAATTCAGTTATATAATAAGCCCTACCATCCAGATGGAACCTGTCTAGTTGTTCTATCTGTATTTCGTCATTAAGGTTATTTATAATAATAAGATTCTTTCCCCCATGCAAGCCGACTTCCCTGATTAATAGCGGAAAGCTTAGCCCGGCATTTTTAATCTGTTTTATAAAATCATTGCGGCTTATAGGAAAAAGTTTTTTTACCTTTGGGACAATGATTCCATTTAATCCCTGAAACATCTCGGAAATATCAGTGCGGGTTGTTTTTAAAATTCCTGCTGGGTGATTTATTATCTTTATGCCAGGATTGGTAGTTTTAAGTTTTGAGATAGTATTATCAAGCAACTCAAGATTTTTTTCTAAAATATCCGCATCGGCCATGCAATTTATTAAAATATCAGGCGCATCAATATGGAATGGGGAGTCCTGGAAACAGATATTAATGTTATCGGAATTGGGGACATAACCAAAAGAATCAATATTATTATTTCCAGGCAGACCAATATTCATGCCGGCATAATAAGGTTCAACTTCAGCAAGTATAACCTTTTTATCAGCAGCGAGGCCTTTTGCATAAAAGACTGTTTTGCGTTTATTTTCCATATATCCCCTAATTTACTAGCAAGTCGATATACATAAGTTCCCAGTTGATATTGAAACCTTTGCTGCCAAGATCTTCAATCCCTACATATTTATCAAGGGCGTGGATTATGCTATATGATTCTGTAGTACCATTCAGGCCAAATAAAAGCCTGCAATATTCTGCACAGCTTTCGGAGTCTTTGAAATTCCATGGAACTGTAACCATTTCCTGCCTTAATATTTCTATGTTACCAGATAAATGCAAAGGTTTTTCAAATGAAAGATAGTCGCCACGATGTCCCATAGCGTTATTTTCATGGACGAATATTTCTAAAAAATCTTTTACACCAGATTCAAAAGCTACATCGGCGATGTTTATAATACCAGATTTCTTTAGCAAGGTTGCAAGCTGTGATATAAAACCCACTTTGTCTTCAGTATGATGTAGGCTGGCCAAGCAAGCCCCCCTATCATATTTATTTTTTATATCTTGGGATATTCTATTTATATTCACATAGTTTATATCTTTGGAGGGCGCAAATCCCTCAGATATTTCCCATGAATCAACCGTTACATTCGCAGGAATGTGATTCTTTAAATATCCTCCTCCCGAGGGCAGGTCAATAATATGCTCGGTGCTTTTTAGAGGGGTGTTATAAAAAAGCGCTGCAAATTCATTTTTCCTTACGGCAGGATACTGCTTCATTGCAAGGTCGTACAGATTGCCACGCTTATCAAAGATTCTGTCATAAGGTTCGTTATAAGCGAGGGGGTAGCCGGAGTTTAGGTTCATGCGGATTATGTTTCAAATAAAATAACAGGTTGTCGATGTTGAAAATTGCAATCTATACTGATTCTGTTTCTAAGAGCCTGTTGGTAAATTACTTGTGTCATTCCAGAATTTAGAAAACATTGGTTTTATGCTTGTAAAACCTAGGTTTTCTTAATATCTGGAATCCAGTTTTCTAATTATAATCTTTTAAAATTTATTATAAATAGAGATTTAAAGAACTGGATTCCAGATAGCTCTGTTTTCTTACTAATTTTTGAAGAAAAAATTAGAGAAAATAGGCTTCTGGAATGACACAAGTAATTTACCAACAGGATCTAAATGCCAATTAGAATCAGAATCAGTATAGATAATATAAAATTGGCAAGCAACCTATGATTCCATTGTTTTTTAAAACTCCAACCTTGAAGTAAGTTGTCCTGTATGGGCGCGGTAATCTTCACGCGCTTCCAGGTTATAATCAAGAGAAATTGTTAAGCTCTCGGCGGATAACACATCAAGTCCTGCGCCAAGTTTAAACGAGTTCTCTGCCGGGGTAGCGCCACGGCTGGTGAATGTTATGCCAGGTGCGCTGGTGAAGTTTGAATCGTTAATTAATGTATCATTTATGAAGTCGTAATACCAGGCTGCCGATACATGTGGGCTATAGCTATAGCCATTGCTTGTAAAGGATTGCGCAATTTTTATACCAAGGCCAGTTTTGATAGTTTCTAAATCATTTGATGTAACATGTAAATTTGCACTGCTACCGGTTTCAGTATAATCCGGCTGGTCAAGGAAGCTATATTGAAGTGAGGTAAACGGAGTTACATCCCACGCGCCTATATTTGCACGGTAACCGACGGTGCCTTTCGCAGAAAACTGGTTGCTATCATAAGAACTTGAAGCAATACTGCCGTCAAACAGGGTGCGCGTTCCCGATGTAGAATTAATCGCGCCAGAGCCAATGCCTTCAAGATATATTTTGCCAATAGAATAAGTGCTGTAAATACTGAGCTGCTTGGTATCTATGATAGTTTGGCTGCTGCCACTTTCCGCATCGGTCCTTGCATATGAGAATGCCGCGCCAACCCTTGCATCGCTACCAAGCGCCGTATCAGCACCTAAAATAAACCCGCCAACACCGGCGTCATAACCGGCAACATCCTGACGGAAATCCTGCTTTATGTTTTTTCCGAAGGCCTGTCCCCATATAGCCTTGTTGTTTGCGTTATCGCCTGTTGCGATACCTGTAGCCACATCATTCCTGGCTGTTTCGATATGAGCTTCAATAGTGCCAACGGAAATCTCATTAACAGCTATAGAAGCCTGGGCTGTACTTCCTGATACATCAGGAGCTAGGGTTTTCAGTGCGGCATCCTTCTGGGCATCGGTGCTAAAATTGCTAATTGTAGAAATTATGGTTTGCAATGCTTCGTCACCAGCGCTTGCATCCGTTATTGCATCAAGCGTGCTTCCAACTGCTGAAGAATTACTCGTTGCCCCCGAAGGCGCAAGAGGAGGCTTGGCTCCCTCATCTTCAACAAGTATATCTATCCTATCTTCATAAATAACTGAGGTGAATTGATATTCATCACTATTATCGGTTAGCAATCCAGCCGTAAGCCCGGTTACAGTGCCGCCGGAGAATACACTTGTAAGCGTGGTGCGGTTTGCAATTACGCCTATGCTGGAGGCATCGATAGTGATAGTGCCACCATCGCCAAATGTAATGCCGGATGTGCCAATAAGCTGGCCATAATCTTCTGCGCTATCCACTTTAATATTTAAAGCACCGCTTCCAATAGTAATTGTAGACGCAGTATTTATCGTTGCAATTCCTCTAACTTTTAAAGTTTCAAACCCGCTGAAAATTGAGCCCGAACTCATAGTAATTGTTGTTGTGCCAAAATTAACTGTATCATTTTCGCCAGCGGCTATAACATCACCATCAATATTTACGGTTCCACTGATATTTAATATATTATCAGCTATGCCCAAATCAATTGCAGTGCCACTATTGCTGATAAGTGTAACAGAGTTATCTGCGCCATCAAGCGTTACTTCCACCGGGGTGGTTTCGCCGCTTGTAATTTTAATTGCCGATGCTGCGGTACTTTGCGTAGTGCCGCCATTAATGGTAAGGTTTATCGGAGCATCAGAACTACTAATAATATTTACCGCATCAGCATAAGTGTTAATATCGCCACTTAGCGTGACATTTATGGCGCCACTTGTGCCGGAAATACCACTTACAAATAAACCTCCAAAATAATAAGTGCCGGTATTTGTATTTGTTATATAGCTATCAGCACCAGTAGTTATATTTACTACCCCTGAGGAATGGAATGTATAAGCAAGCACTCCTCCTGAAACATCTCCATCTATATTAATGGAATTTATTCCTGAGCCTCCAAGAAGGGCTCCTATTCCAAATAATCCACCCGATACGTGACTTAACGAGCCTACGTTGATAGTTGTATTGTAACCTCCTGCAAAAACTAGGATACCACCTTCATTGCTAGTAACATCACCATTGACAGTGACTTCGGTGTTTCCGGTTCCTAAATTTCTGGCAAAGATTCCTGCGTTATAATTGTCACTTTCGCTCGCGGCACTGGTGACTTGAATACTGCTGCCAACACCGGTAGTTATGCTCAGGTTTGTTGCATCATATTCATTATTAGCATAGATGCCGGCACCTAGTGTGCTGGTAATACTGCCATTTACAGCTATGCTGGTTTCGCCTGTTCCATTATTATGTGCGAATATACCACTCTCATTTGAAGTGATGTTGCTGGTACTGCCTGTGTTAATAGTTATGTCCGCTGCAGTAGAGGAATTAGTTACATAAATACCATCTTCTGTTGTGCCTGTAACACTGCCATTTGCGGTAATAGAAGTTGAGCCAGTACCATTATTAATAGTTTTAATACCACTTAAATAACCTGTAATATCACTTAAGCTGCCGGTATTGATAGTAATGTTTGCTGAAGGAGAGCCGTTATGGGCATATATACCGCTTTCTGTTGTTCCTGTTACAGTGCCGTTGGCAGTGATATCAATTGAACCCTCACCTAAATTCGCAACGTGTATACCATATTCGCCACCAGAAATATCGCTTGAATCTTCTGCCTCAATAGTCATGCTGCCATCAGAAGAGGCGGTGCTAAATGAATGAATGCCTGCGCCTGATGTTCCTATCACTGTACCGTTGGCTGTTATTGATATATAACCTATGCCATCATTATTATTGGCTGAAATGCCATCCCCACCACCAGTAACAATGCTTGTGCTATCTGTATTTATAGTTATGTCTGAGCTAATAGTAGGCGAATTATTTGTTGCGTGAATGCCAGTGCCATTTGCTGCGGTAACAATGCCGCCTGCGGTAATAGAAATAGACCCGGTGCTATTGTTTGTAGCCTTAATGCCTTTTGAAAGCCCAATAATATTACTATCACTACCTGTATTGATAATTATACCTGAAGAGGTAGCGCCGCCTATAACAGCACTTATGCCATATCCAGGAAAATGTGAGGAGCTAACTGTGCCATTTGCAGTAATGGTAGTTGTGCCAGTGCCATTATTAGTAACTGATATACCGTAAGAATACCCGGAAATATTACTACTTACCCCTGTAGTTACAGCGAGATCGCCTCCGGTAGATTCTACCCTTGCGGAGATAGCCGCACTTTTTGCTCCGGTAACATCGCCACTTACTGTTATATCAGTTGAGCCAGTGCCATTATTAATGGCTTTAATACCGTTGGTTCCCTCTATTGCGCTATTACTACCTGTATTAATCGTGATATCTGTGGAGATAGATGCATTTTTAGCGTAAATCCCATTTGATCCAAATGTTTTTGTTCCTGTAACATCACCATATGCGGTTATTGTTATTGCGCCCATACCATCATTAATGGCCTTAATTCCAGCAGTATCGCCAGTAATACTGCTAATACTTCCAGTATTAATAGTAATATCACTTGCTGAAGCATCATTATACGCATAAACGCCATTGCCTGTTTCACCTGTAACAATGCCGTTAATAGCAATGGAGGTTTCTCCGGCATTCTTATTAGAAGTTCTTATTCCGTCAGTGTTACCGCTGATATTGCTTAAAGAGCCAGTGGTTACATTAATAAAACTATCGTATGAAGAATTTGTGTTGTAAACATTTATACCACGGTTATTTGTTCCGGTTACAGTACCATTAGCTGCAATAGTAACTCCGCTCTCGTAGTAATGATTATCTTCTACGTTAATTCCATCAGTAAAACCAATAACATTACTTTCTATACCGGTAGTAATATTTACTGCAGAGGCATAATTTCCATGCTTTACTTTGATGCCGCTTTGGGACAAGCCGGTAACATCTCCATTTACGATAATAGTGGAATAAGAACCGTTAGTAGATGCATAAATTCCTTGATCTGCACCGGTAACATTACTATTTGCATCTGTAACAATAGTTACACTTCCATCGTTGGACTTGGCATAGATACCATCTTCTGCTATTCCGGTTACCTCTCCAGAAGCTGTAATATTAACCCTACCACCATTATCACCGGTATTGAGTGCCAATATTCCGGTATTGTTACCAGTAATATCACTTAATGTTCCGGTGGTAATAGTTATATTAGCACTATAGTATTCCCCATATGCATGAATGCCGTGGTTGGTGGTACTTGTAACGGTTCCATTGGCTGTAATAAAGGTATTCCCGCCATTACTATTGTTAGAGGTATGAATGCCCTGAGCGGAAGAGTTTATAGTGCTATTAGTCTCAATTGTTATCGATCCTTCAATTTCGGAGCTTCCACCTGTTGTTTTTATATAAACACCCTTGCCTGCAGACGCGGTGATTGAAGATGCGTTCTCATCAGTGAAGCTAAGGTCACCTTCACCGGTAACAGTTATGGCATTGCCGGAGGCTACATTCGCAGAAAAACCAGCAGCAGTTGAAACTATTGCGTTATCTACATCAATCTCCTGGGCTACCGTAACCGTACCGCTACATAAATAGCTGGTGCCACTTGTAAGAACGCAGCCAGCAGGCGCGCTCAAAAAATGAACCAATATATCAATGCTGCTGCCGTTAACGATTGAGGTAAATGTATAGTCGTCATTATTATCTGTTAATAATCCTGCGGTAATACCTGTTACGCTGCCGCCGGAAAATACGTTATATATAGTTGTATCGCTCGTGATTGATGAAAGGCTTGAAGCATCAATTGTAATCAGGCCGCCGGTGAGGTTAATCCCTGAAGAGCTTATTAACTTACCATACAGGCTATCACTTGATATACCTATTTGTAGGGCCCCACTAACCGAAATTGCACTTGTTGAGCCGATAGATACAGTACTTCCTGCATTAATGCTAAGCTGCCCGGTGATATTTGCGACTTCAAATCCACTGAAGCTGGATGTGCCGGTATTAATGGTTGCTGTGCCGATATTTAATGTATCGGTTCCGGCTCCCCCCGTTACATTGCCGATAATATTTACATTACCATTTATTTCAATTGTATCATTACTGCTGCCTAAGGCAATAGCAGTGCCCGCACCGCCTTTAATGGTTACACCAGAAGTGCCGCCATTTATTGTTATATCCATAACGGTGCCATACTTTCCGTAAATAGCCCTGTTATTACCACTTTGGATAGTTACGCCGGATGTGCCACCATTTATTATAAGGTTTGTTTTTGTTGCTGCATCTGCATTAAAAGCCTTAATTGCTAAGTCCCTTACTGCTGTAACATCACCATTTATTGTGATATTTGTGTCGTCTGTAGTGCTAAGATTTTTAGTATATATTGCGTTAACAAATCCACTTGAGAGAGAACTTACTGATTTTATATAACTTCCTTCCCCGGTAACTAGTGAAATGCCGGTTGAATATGGATTTAAAGCTGATATAGAAACTGCACTGCTCACAGCATTTATAGTGCCATTTATAGTAACCTCGGTATTACCAAGGCCAGTATTATTTGCTGTGATGCCATTAGTGCCGGAAATTATATTGCTGGTGCTTCCCTGGTTAACAATAAGATCATCAGCGTAAACTCCATTAACAAACTGGCTGGCATTACTCAACGTACTGGTAATATTTCCGTTTAAGTAAGCTGATGTTGAACCGGTACCATTGTTAAATGTCTGTATTCCATATCCAGTGCCACTTATGGAAATATTACTGGTACTGGCTGTTGTTATATTTATTGAACCGCCTGTTTCGCTATAATTCTTAACAGCCAATCCCCATGAATAACCCGATACATCACCTTGCACATTAATTGATATATTTCCATTATCTGCATTGTTTTTGGCATAAATTCCATAATAGCCGGAAACCGAACTGTTTGAACCGGTGTTAATAGTAATATCCTGGGTTGTGGCTACTTTGTTAAGGGCGTAAATTCCACGGTAAGAATAGGTACCAGTTGAATCTATAGTGCCATCAAAATCAATATTTATAGAGCCGATACCGGAATTTTGCGCATCTATACCGGTTTTGTATGATGTTATATTGCTGTTGGAGTTTATAGTAATAGAACCTGCAGTTCCGGTATTGCTTAAGTTTGAAACCATGCTCAGGCCAATGCCTGTATCGCTAGTTATAGTTACGGCATTGCTATCCGTAAAACTAAGCGCGCCATCGCCGGTAACAGTTATTGCATTTCCTGAAGTGGTGTTAACGCTAAAGCCGGAAGCTGTGGTAATAGCTGCGTTGTTTTTATCGGTAAAATCCTGCGTTGTGATAGAGGAGGTGTTGCACAGATAAGTGGTTCCACCTGAGTTGCTACATGCGTCATATAGAGAGGTTGCGTAAGAGTTCCTGCCATACCCCAAAAATGAAGCTCCCGCAAGAGCCGTTGTTATGAGTAACTTACTATTAAATGTATTCTTTTTCACTATCTACCTGAATAAATGATATGATATCGCTATTAAATAATTCTTGTACAAAATTACTATAAAAACATTAACAAAGTATTAATAAAATATTTACTTTTGGTTTTTTATTCATGCGTTGTTAATTATCAGTTTATGTAGGCTAACAGGATTATTATCCCATCTTTTATTAATCTAGGCTCTGCCTTTATCTGCAGTGACTACTATAGTAAATTTGATTTTTATTTGCGCTAACACCTCCTCGGATAAGATTTAATATTCCACTTAATAGTTACCTATTATACACCTGGATTGCGAACAGGGCGCTTGTTCCCGCGAAAGAAGGTGGGCGGGGGAATTATACTGAAATACAATTGGTTATCTGTGAGGGGGGAGGGATCCCCGCCTGCGCGGGGACACGTGCCACATAAGGAATAATAAGGAGTTCTAAAGTAAAACTCCTCTAGATAAACTAAATGACAACGCGTAAATAAAAATGAAATTTACTATACATATCCATTGCATCTGTAAAAGATACTAATTTTGCCAACCCTTATGCGCTCTTTTTCTCCCGCAAATTCATATCCTGCAAGCAATGGTCTATCCATTGGGATGTGAGCTTCTCTTGCACAGTATTTTGCGCAAGGCGCTGGTCCAGATGCGCAAAGCTGATCGTATCTAAGCATTGATCCTGATTAAAGCAGCTATAAACATAAGTTTCCTTGCCTGTTACCGGATCTATATGCTTTTGCAGGCACTGGGCGCAGATTTCCTTCATCATGCACTGCATCGGTGAGTTTATAGATGCAATCGCTACATGTTTAGGATTCAGCATGTTTTTAAGCACGGTGTGGCGCGCTTTGCCCACAGCTTCCATCATGCGGTGGGAGCCGATTGCGATGATGCGGTCAACCTCAGGCAGATGAATTGGCTGCTTGCCGAGCATTCCAGTGCCGTATGCTTCTATAGCTTTTACGATATTGCCGTGGAAAGCATGGTCTTGCGGGCGTTCCGGCGTGAAGGTTGCTTCATCACATGCCCAGATTATCACATCAGATGCTTCCTCGATCTCCTTTATTTTATACCTATCTTGCGCTTTTTTATATCCGGCAAAATAAAGTACTTTGGAACCCGCTTCTTTGAGTGCCTTGCCAATAGAAAACAGCACCGCATTACCAAGCCCGCCGCCAACCAGCATAACAGTTTCATTGGATGTAATATGGGTTGGTGTGCCAGTTGGCCCCATTAGTATAATTGGCTCACCTTCTTTTAAATGCGCGCATAAATCTGAAGAGCCGCCCATTTCCAACACGATAGTTGAAAGCAGGCCTTTTTCTTTATCAACCCACGCACCAGTTAGCGCCAGGCCTTCCATTGCAAGAGTGGTTTTATTGTTTTTGGAATCAACACAAGTTGCGGCATTTACTTCATAATTTTGCAGGCGGTAGAACTGGCCTGGCTCGAATTTACGCGCGGCAGCAGGGGCGTGAACTACTATCTCGATAATATTTGAAGTAAGGCGCTCTACCTTATGCACGGTTGCGATTAGCTCGTTATTCATTTTATTAATGAAAGCTTCTGGCAGATCAGAACTTGCAGGCTTTGCCTTATTCAAAATATTGGTAACAATAGGGAAACCTTGCTTGGCCGCGCCCATTGCTTTTACCACATTGCCAACGAATGATGGGTGCAAATCGCCAAAGAAACTAACGAATTTATTATTTTCCGATTTTGCCATAAGCACATGCACTTCCGCAGGCTTGGAAGTGTTTGGTGCAGGTTTTACCTGATTGCCATCTTCATCTATCGCGCGGAAATATTTGCCATCCAGCTTAAAATTAAGCGGGTCTTCACGTTCTAGTACCGTGTTTGGGTTGGTTCCGGCAGCCATGAAAATTGTTTTGGCAAGCAGCACAGCTTCCTCAGTTACAGTTTCGCCAGCTTCATTTCTGCCTTCTACAGAAACTTTTAATCCTTCTGCATGACCGTATTTATCAAGCTCAACACCGATTGGGGAAACTCCGGTTACAAACTCAATGCCCTCTTCCATCGCCAATTCCACTTCTTCGTGGTTTAGGCGGTATGCTGGTGCATCGCTTAAATCTTTACGGTAAGCCACCTTTGCACCACCCCATTTTTTAAGAAGCTTGATGATGTTCGGAGTGCGGTTTTCTGCGTGAGCCGCTTCGCGCTCAAGGCGGATAGCGCGCGCATGGCTGATAAATTCTTCGGCAATTTTTGTTTCTTCCTCGCCCCAGCGCGCGCGTACTTGCGATTCACCTTTAATGGCTGTCAGCGCCTCATAACGGCGCAGGAATTTTTCCACCTGCAAAGGATAATATGCTAGTGATTCAGTAGCAGTATCTACCGCAGTGAGGCCCCCGCCAATTACCACTACAGGCAGGCGCAGTTGCAGGTTAGCGATAGAATCTTTTTTGGCCGCGCCAGATAGTTGCAAGGACATCAGGAAGTCCGATGCAGTGCGCACACCGCGCGCAAGCGCATTTGGCATATCAATAACAGTAGGCTTGCCCGCGCCCATAGCCAGCGCGATATGGTCGAAGCCCATACTCAGTGCATCTTCATAAGTTATAGTGCTGCCGAAACGCACACCGCCATACATGGCGAAATGGGCGCGACGTTCAAGCAGCAGGCGGATAACTTTCAGGTAATTTTTATTCCAACGTACGGTAATCCCATATTCGGCAACACCACCAAACCCTGCAAGTACACGCTCATCAAGGTTTTCAAAAATATCATTTATATCTTTTATCGGCTCGAATGAGTTGCGTGCGCCGTTTTGCTCCTTGCCGGAAATATGGGAAGGCAGAGGCTCTATTTTCAGACCGTCAATCGCAACAACAGTGTGGCCATCATTTAAAAGATGATGCGCCAGTGTAAATCCGGCAGGGCCAAGGCCTGCTACCAGCACTTTATAACCGCTTGCATCTTTAGCAAGTGGGCGGCGTATATTAACCGGGTTCCAGCGCGTTAGCAGTGAATAAATCTCAAAGCCCCATGGTAAATCCAGAACATCCTGCAAAGCGCGGGTTTCGGTGCGCGGAATATTTACAGGCTCTTGTTTCTGGTAAACACAGGCCTTCATGCAATCGTTACAAATTCGGTGGCCGGTGCCTGCGCACATCGGGTTATCAATCACTACAGTTGCCAGAGCGCCAACGCTCACACCACGTGATTTCAGCACATTCATTTCTGAAATTTTTTCTTCTAAAGGGCAGCCAGCCTGAGGCACGTTATGAATAGTTTTTTTGAATGCACCATCTTTTTCTTTCAAGCCCTTAGAGCAGGAATCCTTGCCCTGGTTATGGCAAAATATACAGTAATTCGCATCATCCAAAGCGCGTTCTAAGCTGCCGCCCACATCGGTGAGCGCGAAGCCTTCGCGGTGGCGAAGGTGCGAATCATTTAGTTTCTTTACAGTAACACCATGCACAACTTCCGTTTCAACAGGAACTAAATTAAAGAAATCCAGCTTATTTGGGATTTTGAACAACACGCCGCGTTTATGCTTTGCTTGCCCTGCATGTGAATATAACGCCCAAGCCGCATATTTAGTGGCGATTTCAATTTTATCCTGGTTAGCGTCCTTATCTTCAAGCCATGCATTTACGTGGTTTGCATAGGATTTTTCCGTAAGCACTTCACCAAACCATTGCTCCAGGTTTTTATCCAGCTCTAGACCATCGAATGCTTCAGTTGCTTCCGGCTTATACGCTTTCGCCGCCTGCCTTTGTACGAAAAGGCGTTTGCAGGTGTAGATATTGGCAAGCTCATCATGTTTGCTAGCAAGCGCATGGATATCTTTCCGAATGCCAAATAATTTACCGATAAAATCTTCAACATGCGGCGCAAGGTCAATTATCAGGGTTGATTCTGCTTTGCTTTCAAGCGCATCAGGATTAGCGCGCGCTTCTACTAGTTTATTGTGCAAATCACTATTTGCACGTGCAAGCTCCGCAACAAACGCAGCATCCAGCCTGGCAAGGCCAGCATGGTTATATAAATCTTTAAACTGTATATCGAAAGCCAGATTTAGTTTAGTCATTTTTGTTCCTTTTAGAGTTCGGAATTCAGAGTTCGGAGTTCAGCAAGATACACCGAACTCTGAACTCTGAATTCTGATAACTACTTCCTATATTCCCGCGCCATTCGTATCTTCGCCACCACCTAAATTCTTCAAGGCATCAACGAAATTGTGCATTACATATTCTTCCAATTGCTGCACGCTTTCTTCCAATGTTTGCGTACTGGTGTCGATTATTATATCGGCATTTTCAGGCTCTTCAAACGTATCTGAAACGCCTGTGAAATTAGCAATCTCACCGGCTCTGGCTTTTTTATAAAGACCTTTAGGATCGCGCTTTTCGCAAGTTTTTAAATCGGCTTTTACATATACGCAATTGAAATTCTCGCCCATGCTATTGCGTGCTTTACGTCTATCTTCCGCATAAGGGGAAATAAACGCGGTAATAACAATAATCCCAGCTTTGGCAAATAAATTGGCAACTTCGGCAACACGGCGCAAGTTTTCAGACCTATCCTTGTGCTCAAAGCCAAGGTCCGCACAAAGGCCGCTGCGGATATTATCGCCATCTAGCACAAACACCTGGTAGCCTTTTGCGAATAAGCGTTTTTCAAGCTCCTGTGCAAGCGTGGTTTTGCCAGCACCCGATAGCCCTGTAAACCACATTACCCCGCCGAAATGACCGTTGTTCATTGCGCGTTGGTTTTGAGTGATAACATCATCAACAGCAAATAAATTTTTACCCTTAACTTTGCGCTCAACACGCTGGTTGGCAAAGCCTTCCATGCTGATAATGCCGCCACCAACTACATTAAAGCCATCCATCAACATGAAACGGCCAGTTTTCTGGTTCTGTTCGAATTCATCAAGTGCCGCAAGACCACGAACTTTCATGATAACTTCAGCAACTTCATTTTTACTTACAGTAGTTGATTTATTGAGTGATAGATCGTCAGTGCTTACTACCTGCTCAATCTCACGCACCTCAACCTTATATTCAGATGTGTTGATTTTCATCGTATAACGCTTATTCTGCGTTAAATCTTCAGTGCCAAGCCAGAACAGGCGCGCGCGGAATAAGTTGGTAAGTATTGGTGCATCTTTATGCAAACTGGCAATTTCACCGCGCTCTACGAAAATCTGCTCATCAAGAGTGAAGCCAATACACTGCCCTGCACCAGCTTCATGCCAAGGTTCTTTCGCATTCCATACTTCAATGCTTGTTACTTTCGAGGATTTATTTGAAGGCGAGAATATCAATTCATCACCAACTTTGATTGTGCCACTTTCAACACGCCCTGCAAATATACGCTTATGCTCGTCAAAACGATATACATCCTGAATAGGCAGGCGCAGCGGCAAATCATCAAGTTCAGGTTTTTTCTTGAACCTATCGAGCGCCTCAACCACCGTTGGGCCGGTATACCACGGCATATGCTCAGAGCGGCGCACCATATTTTCACCATCACGCGCAGCAATAGGAATGAAATCTGTAGGGATTACGCCAATATCAGCAAGATATTTTTTATATTCTTTCTCGATTTTGCGGAATTTCTTTTCAGAATAATCCTCTAAATCCATTTTATTTACAGCCACCGCAATCTGTCTTACACCAAGCAAGTGCAGTAAATAGCCGTGGCGCTTGGATTGCTCTTTCACACCTTCACGCGCATCGATAAGCAAAATTGCAGCTTCAGAACTGGCAGCGCCTGAAATCATGTTTTTTAGGAATTCTTTATGGCCTGGGGCATCGATAATTACATAATCCCTTTGCGCAGTTTTAAACCAGATTTGCGAGGTATCAATGGTAATTTCCTGGTCGCGCTCAGCTTGCAAGGCATCCATAAGGAATGACCACTCAAACTGCATCCCGCGTTTTTTGCATAGCGCCTGGATTTGCTCAAACTTACCATCTGGCAATGAATTTGTATCATAAAACAACCTGCCCACAAGGGTGGATTTGCCGTGGTCCACATGGCCTACGATTACGATTTTCATCTGCTCACGTGCGGTGAGAGTGTTGATTGATTCTATTATATTTTGCTTTGCGTTTGCCATTTTTGTTCTCCAGTTGCTAGTATCTGGTTGCTAGTTACTAGTATTCTTTTTTCAAATTCTTTTGATGGGTTTTTGATTACTAGCAACTAGTAACTAGCCACTAGCAACCAAACCTACATATACCCATCAGCCCTAAGTCTTTCAAAACTAGACTCATCTTCATCCGCGCCCATTGGCCTGCCTGCGCGTTCGGAAGTTTTAGTAGTGCGCAATTCTTCGATAATTTCATCTATAGTGGTAGCTGGGCTTGCCAGTGGCCACGTGATGCCGCGCTCACCAAGGGAGCGGAAACGCATCATAGCGCCGCCGTAATCCTTTCCTTCAAATTCGTGGTAAGGTTTTGCATAATATAGCGATACCAGAGGGATATTTTCACGCTTTGCATATTCCCACACATCAAGTTCTGTCCAGTGCAGTAGTGGGTGGATGCGTACATGCGTGCCCGGTTCAAAATCTGTAGTGAATTGATCCCAGAATTCAGGCGGCTGGTCTTTTACATCCCATTGGCTCTCAGAATTACGTGGGCTGAAATAACGCTCTTTTGCCCTTGTGCCTTCTTCATCACGCCTGATTCCGGCAAACAAACCACCGAATTTAAATTCCTTCATCACCGCTTTAACACCACCGGTTTTACGCGCTGCAACACGCGCAGCATGTGGCAAGGTAGGGTCAGTTGTTTCAATAGGCGGACACATGCGCGAGATAAAATCAATGTTCCATTCTTTTACATATTTATCGCGGTAAGCATAAACTTCCGGCATTTCCAGCTCAGTATCACAGTGGATAAGCGGGAATGGTACTTTTCCCATAAACGCTTTCCGCGCAAGATGTATCATTATGGTGCTATCTTTTCCGAAAGACCAGAACATGCCAAGGTTTTTAATTTTATTAAAAGCCTCACGGAATATGTAAACGCTTTGTGCTTCTAGTTTGTCGAGGTGGTTCATAAATAGTTCTTAGTTATTGGTTGTTAGTTGTTAAAAGTTGCTAGTTGCTAGTTGCTAGTTGCCAGTAAAAGAATACTAGCAACTAGCAACTAGTGACTAGCAACTATATGTTCCAATCCGGCCTCACCGGCATACCCTCTAAATGTATACCGCATTCAACCTTTTTCTCTCCGCCTGGCATTTCCGCAGTGTGCGCCCAGCGGCCTGCACGCTCATCTTCACCTTCTTTTATAGGCCTGGTGCATGGCGCGCAGCCTATTGAAAGATAGCCTTTTGATACAAGCGGATGCTCCGGCAAATCACGTCTTTTAAATTCAGCTTTAACCATTTCTTTTGTCCAAAGGGCCAGCGGGTTAATGCGGAATTTGCCGTCTTCGTTCAGTTCAATAGTTTGCATATCGCTACGCTGCGCCGTTTGATAACTCTTCCGGCCTGTTATAAGTGCCTGAAAATCTCCCTCTTTCATTGCCCTTTGTAATGGCTCCACCTTTCGCACCCAGCAACAGCGATTTGGCTGCGTTTGCCATAACTCGCCTTTGGGGTCAACATTGCCAAGCAGCTTTGCATCCGGCTGCAACATCCTCACATCTGTAAGGCCAAGCTTATTCTTTATATTTTCAATATATTCTAACGTTTCTGGAAAATGCTTGCCGGTTTCCAAAAACATTACCGGGGTTGCTTTATTCACCTCAGAAATCATAGAGAGAAGCAACGCAGAACCCGCCCCAAAAGAAGACACAATCCCAATTTTCCCAGCGAATTCATCGCCTATCATCGCTTGCAGCAGCGGCTGGGCATCAAGATGGCCAAAATAGGTTTGTAAACGGCTGAGGGATGAATTCATAAGTAATAGTGGTCAGTGGTCAGTGGTCAGTGGTCAGGAAGAATATCCTCCACCTACTTCCGCCCTACCTAATCTCCTCCAGAACTTTCTCGTTAAGCCAGCCTTTTTCATCTATAAACTGATTGCTTAAAGATGAGACCTCATTAAAACTATAGCCTTTGCTTTTCCATTCATCGCGCTTTTCAGCAAGTTCATCCAGGCGCGATTGCCACTCAAGCGGAAATAATCTTTCCAGCTTCTCGCGGATTCGCTTGGCCAGTGCCGGGCTACGCCCCGAAGTGCTTACCGAAAGTAATAAATCCCCCCTGCGGACAAAGCTTGGAAAATGAAAATCACAATATTCTTTTTTATCTTCAACATTTACCAGTATCGAATTTTTCCGCGCTATTTGCACAAGCGGTATAAATTGTTCATCGGGCAAATCTGCAATTAAAACTACAGAATGCTTTTTTATTTCGGCCTCATCAGGCATTTTTGTATGCAGCCTTGCTCCTGCCTGCTCCCAAAACGGCTTGGAAAATTTATCCGAGTAAATATTTATATTTTTTACCGCGCCCGCATCCAACTGCTGAAGGCGACGCAATGATGCCTCACCGCCACCAACAAGGGCAATTTTTACTATCGATAAATCTAGCGTTACTGGGAACATGTTATTCCTTAAGTAGAGTGTAAGAGTATCAGAATGTAAGAGTGTAAGGAAATAAGGGGTATAAAGTTAGAAGTTTTACTCCTAAATAGACATTCTTACATTCTAACACTCTAGATCTACGCCTCGGCTTTCGCCCATTTATATTTACCAATCAAACTTTCTTCTACAAATTTACCTAAAGCAATTTCACCAACCCTATGGGCAAAATCCCCAAAGCCTTCGCTCGCCTTCCTGCCCGCCGTAAACTTACCGAATAACAGATCGAGAACTTCCGGTATATTTACAAAAGGAACACGGTCAAATATTTTTGTGTTCAGCCTGGTACCTTCAAAATCACCACCGATAAATAAAGCGTAATGATCAGGAATCCTGCCAACTATTCCAATATCCCCAACATAAGGGCGGGAACAACCATTCGGGCAGCCAGCAATACGGATTGCTATTCTTTCATCTATAAGGCCGTGCTTTTCCAGCACCTTTTCAACATCGGCAACTAATGGCAATTTCACCCTTTCAGCTTCTGCAAGGGCCTTACCGCAAGTTGGCAAGGCCACACATGCAAGGAAGTTTTTATACACAGGCGTTAAATCTTCAGCCAGTTTAATACCGTATGATTTCAGCAATTTAGTAATTTCATCTTTCTGCGCTTCTTCAATATCGCACAAAATGATATTCTGGTCGGCAGTTAGCGTTATATTCATACCGAATTTTTTTATAACTTCGCGAAGGCCGGTGCGCACTTGTTCATCTGGCCTGTCGCCAATCCTGCCGCTTGAAACAGGAATGCCTAAGAACCATTTACCATCTTTCTGCTCGCGCCAGCCCATATTATCAGGAATCTGGAAAGCGGCAGTAGGGCGTGCATCTTCAAACTTCTCACCGAAATATTCTTCTAAAGTTTTGCGCGTCCATTCAATGCCGTTTTCCTGCACTACATATTTAAGGCGGGAATGTTTGCGGTTGCTTCTATCGCCGTGGTCGCGTTGTAATTTAACTACCGCTTCAGTCACTTTAGCCAGTTGATCAGGCTTAACAAACGCAATCGGGGTCGCAAGGCGGGCATAAGTTTCCGGCTTGTTGTGGGTCATTCCCAAACCGCCGCCTAAGTAAATATTATAGCCCTCAAGCTCATCGCCTTTAAACAATAATACTATTGCTAAATCGTGGGTTAGCACATCAATAGAGTTATCATCGGTAGTTGCAAGACCGATTTTAAATTTACGCGGCAGATAAAACTTGCCATATAAAGGCTCAAGATTTTCATTATCAGGAGTGCGCGCAACATTCTCACCATCCATCCATATTTCATGGTATGCGCTGGTTTTAGGCGAGCAAAGCTCAGCCAGCATCCGCGTATCGCTAAGCAGGCGCTCGTGGATTTTATCTTTTATTGGAGCTGCTGTGCAAATTACGTTACGCACCACATCTCCGCAACCGCCAAGCGTAGAAAGCAAAACTTCATTAAGCGCTGCAATGTGCTTTTTCAGGTTGTTTTTAACAATACAGTGGAACTGGAATGTCTGGCGCGTGGTGATACGAAGTGTGCCGTTAGCATATTTTTCGCAAATATCATCAAGCACCAAATACTGATGCGCGGTTAGCCTTCCGCCCGGACATTTCATGCGGAGCATAAATTCCCAATGCTTTTCTTTTCCGGCTTTTTTAAGTGCGGTTGCCGTGTCGCGGTCATAGCCCTGGTAGCTACCGTGGAATTTCAAAAGCTCATAAGTTTCATCAGAAACATAAGGGTTGCTATCCGCCAGTTCTTCTAAAATATTACCCTTAAGGTAAACGCTGGCTTCTTTTATGCCTTCTTGCCCTGATGGTTTTTTATCTGGTACAGCCATTTCATTGATCCGTTTTTTATAAATATACGCGCGGTAGTATACTAGCCGCGACTTTATAACACAATTGTTATTATTGTGCAAGTTAAAAATGTGGTATGGATAATTTTACATATTAATAATGTGAAATTAGCGCTGGCCTGTTTTTGTGGGCGGGCGCTTTTGAATATCACTAAATTAGTGTGGGCGTGTTACGCTGAAAATTTTAATGATAACCGCTTTTTGCCCAACCTAAATCAATCCTACAAGGGGTGAGGGGATTTATATTGTTTAGACATAATTCCCCCTCACCCGGATTTCTTACCAAAATTTGAAGAAAATTTTGGAGAAATCCGCCCTCTCCCTCAAGGGAGAGGCGCTGCACGGCTCCTTATTGGGCACTAGTCCCTCAAGGGGGGGGCTAGGCCCATCTTCCTTTTTATTGGGGCTTATTATTAAATTTATGAGGTGGCCCTGCTAATTAATGCATATTATCTAGTTTTTATTGACTATAACTGCACAACATATTAGATTTGCACCCCTTTCGACCAGAAAACAAGACTTTGTCTAACGAGGGTAAAATGCAGCTTACAGGCGGCGGTATAGTTATAAAAGCATTAGTAGATGCAGGTGTGGATACTATTTTCGGTTATCCGGGTGGTGCGGTGCTACCGCTCTATGATGAACTTTTTAAGCAAAATCACATACGCCATATTTTGGTGCGCCATGAACAAGGCGCAATCCATGCGGCAGAAGGCTATGCGCGCTCTACCGGAAAAATCGGTGTAGTTTTAGTAACTTCAGGCCCGGGCGCAACTAATACAGTTACCGGCCTTACCGATGCATTATTAGATAGCATTCCGGTACTGTGCTTAACAGGACAGGTTGCCACGCATTTAATAGGCTCGGATGCCTTCCAGGAGGCTGATACTGTTGGCATAACCCGCCCATGCACTAAACATAATTACCTGGTTAAAGATGTTGAGGAGTTAGAAAAAACTGTAAAAGAAGCAATTTATATTGCGACCACGGGCAGGCCTGGGCCTGTTGTTATTGATATTCCAAAGAATATCCAGAACCAGACAGCCGAATATAAAAACATTAAAGATGTTACTCGTCCTTCATATTCTGTAAAAATGGAAGGCGATGAAGGTGCTATTAAACGTGCGGTGGAATTGCTGGCCCGTGCTAAACGCCCGATGTTTTATACTGGCGGCGGCGTAATAAATTCTGGCCCTAAGGCTGCGGAACTTCTTACTAAATTCGTGCAAATGACAGGTGCGCCAATCACCAATACTCTTATGGGACTAGGTGCATACCCTGCATCAGATGAACAATTTGTTGGAATGCTTGGAATGCACGGCTCGCTGGAAGCCAATATGTGCATGGCGAAATGTGACGTTATGGTTAATATTGGCGCGCGTTTCGACGACCGTATCACTGGCCGTCTTGATGCCTTTGCAAAAGATTCTAAGAAAATACATGTTGATATTGACCCTTCATCGATAAACAAAACCGTTATGGTTGATGTTCCTGTGGTTGGCGATGTTGCGCATATTTTAACGCGCATGATTGAAATCTGGAAAAAAGAAAAACTGAAACTGGATAAAGAAGCGCTTGATAGTTGGTGGCAGCAGATTGATAAATGGCGCGAGAAGAAAAGCTTCTCATACCGTCAATCTGGTAAAATCATAAAGCCGCAATATGCTCTAGACCGCTTAAATGCAGCTATTAAAGGTAAAGACGCCTTTATAACTACCGATGTAGGTCAGCACCAAATGTGGGCTGCGCAATATTTGAAGTTTGAAAACCCTAACCGTTGGATGACTTCGGGCGGCCTTGGCACTATGGGTTATGGTCTGCCTGCTGCAATTGGCGTGCAAGTTGCCCATCCTAAGAAACCGGTTATTTGTGTTTCAGGTGAGGCTTCTATAATGATGAACATCCAGGAGCTTTCCACTGCGGTGCAGTACCGTTTGCCAGTGAAAGTTTTCCTTATGAATAACAGTTATATGGGTATGGTACGCCAGTGGCAGGAATTATTCCACGGTGACCGCCATTCAGAAAGCTATATGGATGCGCTGCCTGATTTCAAAGCTCTTGCAGAAGCATTCGGCCTTTCCGGCATAAAATGCGAAGATCCGGAAAATGTTGATGATGCCATTGCGGAGATGTTCTCTATAAAAGGCCCAGTTATCCTTGATATGCACGTGGACCGCGCTGAAAATGTTTACCCGATGATTCCGGCAGGTGCTGCCCATTATGAAGTGGAGCTTGGGCCAGAAGATAAGGTAAAAGTGGACGAAGATGCTGCAAGGATGCAGGTTTGAGGAATAGTTTAACGGTTTAACGGTGTAACAGTGAGTAATTACTTTGTTAAACTTAAACTGTTAAACCGTTGCACCGTTAAACCGTTAAACCGTTAAACTATTATACTGTTAAACATTATGACTATAGAAAAAAACGAAGAACGCCACGTACTTGCTCTTTTAGTAGATAACGAAGCCGGAGTGCTTGGCCGCGTGGTTGGCCTGTTTTCAGGGCGTGGTTATAATATCCACAGCCTTACGGTATCAGAAGTGGATAAAGTGAAAAAGCTTTCGCGCATTACCATTTCCACAAGTGCGCCGCCTGCGGTGATTGCGCATATCGTAACATTATTAGAGCGCATAGTGCCTGTGCATAAAGTGCGCGATCTGACCACCGAAGGTGCTTTCGTTGAACGCGCCTTGGTGTTGATAAAAATTAAGGCTAAAAGTGAAAAACGTGCCGAGATTCTTCATCTTGCCGATAGCTTTGGCGCGGCAGAAGTAGATGCAACTGATAAATCCTTTGTATTTGAACTATCTGATATTCCAGGCAAGTTGGATGAATTCATCGAAGTTATGAAGCCTTACGGTATTATAGAATATAGCCGCACTGGTGTTACTGCCCTTGCCAGGGGTTCGGAAGATTTTTAGTTTGCGTGTTTGGCCTTAAGGCCGTTATACAGAGGTCTTTAAGATTCGCTTTTTAAAACGCTGTGGTATTCTATATAGGTTCCCACATTTTTCCACCGCACATAGGGGCGGTTATGCCTGTTGTGCCGGGAAAGCTGATAGGCAATCCTAAAACACTCCTTACCGCAAGAAAAGCAAAAGCCTGGGCTTCCAGCATATCACCATCTTGCCCAAGTTCATTAATATTTATAACTGGCGCGCCTAAGCGTTTTTTTAAGCACTCCATTATTGCAATATTATATCGGCCACCACCTGCTATAATCCATTTGGTTACGGCTTCCGGGAAATACTTGCTTGCCAGCGCAATAGATTCTGCTGTGAAAGCGGCTAAAGTTGCCGCGCCATCTTCTGTGCTGATATTATAATTATCGGGGATAGGGGCGAAATGGTTTCTATCCAATGATTTTGGTGGTTTTTGTGCAAAGAAATTGTCCTGCATAAATTTTGCAAGCAAGGCTTCATCAACTTTGCCGCTTTTTGATAAATTTCCACCATCATCAAAAATCTTTCCAGTTTTAATGCGCACCCAGTCATCGAGAAGTGCGTTTCCTGGGCCGGTATCGAACGCCAGTAAATCGCCATCATTTTTGCCTATCCAGGTTACATTGGCAACGCCGCCGATATTTATCACTGCTACCGGCTTATCTTCTCCCGCAAATAATGCCTGATGATATATCGGCACCAGTGGCGCGCCTTGCCCACCAGCCTTTACATCTGCGGTGCGGAAATCATTTACTACGGTTATTCCTGTAAGGTTGCTTAGTAACTGGCCATCGCCAATTTGCGTGGTGCTGCGTACTTGTGGGCGGTGGTCGATTGTGTGACCATGAAAACCAATTAAATCTATGGAAGTTTTATCTTCATTTGCCGATTCCAGCAAGTTTGCAACCGCATTTGCATGAAGATGCGTTAATTCTTCTTCAACTTCATTTCTGTCGCCCGCGCCCTTTATAAGCTGGCGCAGTTTTTCCCGGAAAGCTCCATTATACGGAAAGGTTTTGCCTGCAAGGGTTTCCAGCACTTTATAGCCATCGGTTATAATAATTGCAGCATCAATGCCATCCATTGATGTGCCGCTCATAAGGCCGAGGGCTTTGTAGGTTTTTGTCATAAGTAGTTATGTGAATGAGAGTTTAAGATATATTATGACTTTTTGCGCCTATGACACAAGGGCTTTCTAAGCAATAATTTCTTTACATGAAAAAATAAATACTTTAATCCATAATATATGGAACATTTGTTCCTGGGAGAGTTGAAAGGCTTCCTAACAAAAACCCGGCATATCCGCCGGAATATTTTTCTCCGCTGTCCGGGGGGCCGTGCCTATGTCCAGGCGCAAGCTAAAGGGTATGGCGGCTGAGTTTTTGCAGTCCTTTCAACTCCCGGTCACCATTTGGTGACCGATTTGTTCAACAAAACAAGGAGTTAAATGAATGCCACTTACACATGCAGAACAAAAATTACTTCATATTACTTTAAAACGAATTGGTATGAACATCCAGAAAGCCAGGATGCAGCGCAACTTCACCTTAAAGAAACTTTCTCGGCAAACAAATCTAAAACTTGAAACCATTGACCGCTATGAACTGGGCAGGACATCAATTCAACTTGAAGAACTTTTGAAAATCTCCATAGCCCTGGATGCGGATTTAGGAAAATTAATGGGGAAATGAAAATTGTTTTTTATCCAACCAAAGGCCATCTGGCTTTAGGAGTAAATGATAAATCACTAACTTCGCCCAGTTTTAATTTTTCAACTCCAGCCCAGGCTATCATTGCGCCATTATCGGTGCAAAGTTTAATGGGTGGGGCTTTGAGTATAAAATTATTTTCCAGGCACAAAGCTTCCAGCCTTCCCCTTATATATTTATTGGCAGCAACGCCGCCAGCTACCACTATGGTGTTAATTTCTGGAGCGGAATTCTGGCACTGCTTTATGGAATTTTTCATTCTATCTACCACTATATCGCCAACGCAGGCCTGGAAGGAGGCGCAAATATTGTTAATAAGGGATGAAGGGAGTAAGGGAGTAAGGGAGTCCTCATCCCTTAAGGAATCAATCTGCCTTTTTACCGCTGTTTTCAGCCCGGAAAACGAAAAATCACAATGCGGTTTGCCTACCATTGAGCGGGGGAAATTGAAGCTGGTTGGATCGCCCATGGCTGCACGCTGTTCTACCAGCGGCCCCCCTGGGTATCCAAGCCCCAGCATTTTACCAACTTTATCGAACGCTTCACCCAGCGCATCATCCATGCTTATGCCAAGGCGCTCATATTTACCAACACCCATAACCTTTAGAATCTGGCAATGCCCGCCGGAAACCAGCAATAATAAAAATGGGAAAGTTACTGATTCATCAGTAAGCCGAATGGTGAGCGCGTGGCCTTCGAGATGATTAACAGGAATTATCGGAACGCCAGATACGGCAGAAATCCCCTTAGCCATCATTACCCCCACAATCACCCCGCCAATAAGGCCGGGGCCGGAAGTTACGGCTATGCCATCAAGTTCATTAGGATTTTTAATGCCCGCATCCTTCATGGCTTTTGTAATGAGCCTATCCAGTGCATTCATGTGCGCGCGCGATGCAATTTCAGGAACCACGCCGCCATAGGGCATATGCTCTTCGGTTTGGGATAGCACCTCATGGCTGAGGATTTTTCTATCATCCGTTACAATCGCAACAGCAGTTTCATCACAACTTGTTTCTATGCCGAGGATTTTCATAATTATAGGTAATAGGTGTTAGGTAATGGGTGATAGGGAATGAAAAATTAGGAATTAGATTTACGCACTTACCATCACCTAATACCCATAACCTATCACCTACTTTAAAGCCATCCAGGAATTTTATCCCGCCCTAGCATTTGTTCATAAGTTTCGCGCGGCCTAACAATAGCCATCTCGTCACCATTTACCATAACTTCAGGAATCAGTAATCTGGAATTATATTCTGATGACATAACCGCGCCATAAGCCCCGGCAGACCTTACTGCCAGTAAGTCACCAGCCTCAAACACAGGTAATTTACGCTGTTTTGCGAATATGTCCCCGGTTTCGCAGATTGGGCCGACTATATCGTATGTTTCAAGGGAGCAAGGGAGCAAGGGAGTAAGGGATGAAGGATTTTCTTCCCTTGCCCCTTTTTCCCTTAATCCCTTTTCCCTTACTGCAACTATTTCATGATACGCATCATAAAGAGCGGGGCGAACCAAATCATTCATTGCCGCATCAATAATCAGGAATTTCCGCACGCTACTTTCTTTTATATAGATAACTTTTGAAACCAGTATCCCGGCATTGCCGCAGATGAGGCGGCCTGGCTCGAATGTAAGTTCACAGCCTAAATCTTTCACTTCTTCCAGAACTATATTTGCATATTCAAACGGGGTTGGAATTTCGCCATTTTTATAAGGTATGCCAAGGCCGCCGCCAAGGTCAAGATGGGTGATGTTAATTCCATCAGCGCGAAGCTGGATAACCAACTCCTTAACTTTCGCAAAGGATTTCTTAAACGGCTCAAGGTTAGTTAATTGTGAACCGATATGCACAGCCACGCCCTGTACCTTTATACCAGGCATCGCGTTTGCTATTTTATAAATGCCGCGTACGCGTTCCCATTCTATGCCGAATTTATCATGCTTACGGCCTGTGGAAATTTTATCGTGCGAACCTGCATCAACATCTGGGTTAACCCTGAATGCTACCCTGGCTTTGGCGCCAATGGAAATGGCGATTTCATTAAGGGCATATAGCTCAGGTTCAGATTCAATATTAATCTGCATTATATCGTTTTCTAATGCAAATTTAAGTTCTTCCCTGGTTTTACCGATGCCGGAAAATACAATTTTATTGCCGGGAATGCCAGCAGCCAGGCAGCGCCTTATTTCACCTTCAGAAACTGCATCCCCGCCTGCGCCAAGCTTTACAAGGGTTTTGATAACTGCAAGGTTTGAATTGGCTTTAACTGCAAAACATAAATTAACTTTCACACCGCTTTCTTTAAAGCTATCCATAAATACATTATAATGACGCTGTAATGTGGCGGTAGAATAGCAATAAAACGGCGTTTCCACCTGCTTTACGATTTCAGGTATTGCAACGCCTTCGGCATATAAAACGCCGTTTTTATAAGAGAAATGATCCATTTATTTATCAGTATTTTGATGTGAGCCGGATTTATCATCAGGAAGGCGCAGATTACCTTTTACGCCGCATGAGCATATAAAGGAAGATAGAACAAGGATGATAAAAAATTTATGCATAGAGTGCGCCTAATTTTCCAGTATTATTAACATGTTTTATAATGCGGTGATTGTAAATTTCGGTTAATACCGCCAACTTCATCCTGAGCTCATTATGCAGACGTCTTTTTCAGGGCCTATTCTGCTGCCAAAAGAAAGTTCATATTAAAAAGATAGAATCTTCTTTCATTACTTTCTTTATAGATCCTGAAACAAGTTCAGNNTGTCGTGCATCGGTCTTACAAAATTCACCTAGGTTTACTAGGCTAAAATTTTGTTTGCCTCGCACTCCTACTTCGTCTTTGATATGGAATTGGTATAAGGCTTACTCTATAATGCTTACTTCACTTTTCTAACTGCTTTCACGGCACTAGCTGCATCTGGAAAATCAGAAAGTGCAGGTTTTATAAACTGATCGCGGTTAGTAACCATACTTATCGAATTTAAGGATGTAGAGCAACCAAAGCTATTCGGATTACAAGTGCGCGCAATTAAGCGGTTATAAGTTAAAGATACGCTACTACTTTCACCTGCCGCTGAATCCTGGTACGCAATATGGTGGTTGGTAAGAAATGTTTTTAAGGATACACATGAAGGGTTGCCATCTGCACAAGAAATTTCAACGGAGGTTGGAGCATCACCTGCAATTATCCAATCTTCTATTGTTATCACCGAAGCTGAATCTGATATAGGAAATGATATTTTTTCAGCAGTAGCATTTACTAAGGATTCAGGTCTGATAGGAGTTGAATGATTCGTTGTAACTGCACATGCTGATACAATTAATAAAAGACCACATGCCAGAAGTATTTTTTTCATTTTTAATCCGTTTAGTTTTAATTTTTTGAATTAATCAATTGTATAACCTGAAGGCCCTTCAAGACCGGACTTACGTCCGCCAGGAGTTGTAGCAACAGGCCTGCCTTGTAATTTGCCTAGCATAAACATTTCCATCATGCTTGGTTCAACATAAGCTTCTGTTGGAAGCTTAATATCTTTTGCTTCAACAGGGTCAGCCATATAAGGTGTAACTGCAATTACAAGCTCAGTTTCATTGCGGTTAAATGCCGCGCTGCGGAACAATAAATTTAATATAGGAATATCACCAAGACCCGGCACTTCGCTTAAATCAGCAGTGGTGTTGTTTTTTAGAAGTCCTGCTATCATGAAGCTTTCGCCTGGGGCAAGTTCAATAGTAGTATTGGCACGCCTTGTGGAAATTCCGGGTATTTTCATGCCTTTTGATTTCACGGCGCCAACCTTGCTAAGCTCCGATACTTCGGACGCAACATTAAGGCGGATTCTTTTATCGGAAATAACCGTAGGAGTAAAATCAACACTCACACCGAATTTTTTATAATCAACCGACACAGCACCATTGCCTTGTGCAATAGGCACTGGGAATTCGCCACCAGCAAGGAATTTTGCAGATTCACCAGATATGGCGGTAAGGGTTGGCTCAGCCAGGGTTTTAAATGCGCCATTTCCTTCAAGTATGCCAAAGGCCCCATCTCCGCCAGCAAGAACCTTATTTAGTCCAAGGCCAAATTTCTGTATTTCAGAGCGTTTCATTTCACCAACGCGCACTTTCAACATAACCTGCTGACCAGAGCGCAATTGCATAAGGTTAAGGATTTCACGGTTGCCGCTGCCGTTATTTACAAATTCATCTGCTATTTTTACAGCGCGTGAAGCAGCTTCTGCAGAAGAAACAGTGCCGGTTAAAGCTACAGTATGATTAACCATTTCCACGCCGATAGTTTCATTAGGTAGTAACGAACGCAGTGATCTTCTCATCGCAAGCAAATCAGGATTTGTTGCTTTTGCATTGCCGGCTTTGCTATTTACTACTTTAACAGGTTTTATATTATTATTTGTTGCAGCAGGAGATGCTTCTGACAAATTAATAATTTCAGCCTGGCTTACGCTAGTGCCAGCAGGCAAACTACCATCATCTGCATTTGCGCCTGAAAATACTAAAGTAGTAATAGTTAGTGAAATAACAAAGGATAAGAGCCTGAAGAGCTTCATTGAGAATACCTATAATAATAATTGCCCATTGATATAGCATTTCCCATTTTTATTCCCACGTCGTTGTTCTTCGGGTTCATAAAATTCACGTAGGTTTAACTACGCTAAAATTTTATTCACCTCAAACGCCTAGTGGAAATGAAAAGCGGCAATGCTATAAAGGCACATAAGTTCAACTTATAGGCTATTATTATGCTTTCCGTCAAGCAGTAAGCAAATTTTTAGCAATAATTTTTCTTTATGTAATCGGCTATTATCTTTGAATCATTTAAGGGTGCATAGGAATTATTAGAAATTCCCTCGCCAAGCATTCGCGCATAGCCCCCTTCAATTAATTTCTTATGGAAATAGTGGAATTTAGGTGGGGTAATATCTTCAGGTGAGTAGATATATACAGTTTTGCCGGTGGTACAGCTTTCCGAGCACATAGAGGTTGAATCGCCACTGGCAATTATAATATCAGCGAAGGCAAGCAGCCCTGCATAAGGATTTTCTGTATTATCCCTTACATCGTAAAAATATTTTTCTTTGGGAAGTTCTGTTTTTAATATTTCAATTGCGTCCACCGGGGTGCGGCGACTGGTAGTTACGAGAAGTGAGCCGCCAGTGTCCGCAACCAATTGGTTTGCTTTTGAAGCAAGGTCTTTTGCGTGAGCAGGCAGAAATTCATGTTTATTGGTACTGCCGCCAACCAGAAGAGCTATATGCGGCTTCGGAAGATGCGCAAACTGGGCTTGCCATTTTTCCTGCCCTTTTGCAAGTACGCTTGCATTTATACGGTTTGGCGCGCCGAGTGTTAATAAAACATTGGCAGGCACTGCACTTTTATTAATCGCGGATTTTTCTTTATTCAGGAAATCATGCTCTGGTGTTGTTACAAGGTCAAAATTTCTTATAGGTAGCTTTGGCTTCTGGATGTGCACCAATTTTGCAGAAGGATTCTGTTTTTTGATATATAATGCAGCCGATTCCATGCGGCTTGCAACGGAAATTACCACATCCGGCCATGGAGCGCAAATT
>DITJ01000070.1 GCA_002422795.1 Alphaproteobacteria bacterium UBA6187
TTACCGCACCTTTTCACCCTTACCGAAGATAAAGGAAAAGGGAAAAGGGATTAAGGGATAAAGTAAACTTCATCCCTATTCCCTTCATCCCTTAACCCCTTAACTTAGGCGGTTATTCTCTGTGGTACTTTCCCTTGGGTCACCCCAGGCGGTGATTAGCCGCCACCTTTTTTCCGTGGAGCCCGGACTTTCCTCTATGCAAGCACAGCAGTCATCCGGCTACCTGAAGGCAATAGTATGCATTAATGTGTTAGGTGATTCAAGTATAATCTGTTTTGTTGGCGGGTCATTAAAAATTCTTAACCGCCACCGTCATGCCCTCAGCCGTTGGTAGTATTATAGAAGTGTATTTTGCAGGATTTGCTAACCGCTCGTTGAATTCCTGCATTATTTCAATCACTTCTGGCTTCATGCCCCTTGAGTTATCACCATAAACCGCCCCAAACAGGAAAGTATTATCACCTATTATAAGGCCGCCTTTGCGAACATTTTGCTCTGCCCACTCAAGATAATTTACATATCCGGCTTTATCAGCATCTATAAACACAGCATCAAATGGACCGTATTGCTCAAGTGTTGGCAGTATATCCAGCGCCTTGCCGATTATAAGCTCAATTTTATCCGCTACTCCGCATTTTTTTATGTTATCTAATATGCGCGTTTCCTTGGTTTTATCCACCTCCACCGCGTAAAGCCTGCCGCCTTCAGGCAGTGCGCGCGCCATCCAGATAGATGAATATCCCGCAAGCGTACCAATCTCGACAATTTTTTTAGCCCCCACCATTTTTATTAAGGTTTGCAAGGTTTTACCCTCTATAGGGCTTATCTGCATATGCGCCTCATCCAGGCGTAGGGTAAATACCACATTGCTAAGGGGTTTATCTTCCAGGGCGAAGGTGGATTCTATATAGTGGTCTTTGGCGGTGTTGGTGTTGCGCATATTATTACTAATTATTAACGATTTTTTTGAAGTAAGTGTTAACTAATGGGTGCAATGTCATTGCTATGAGCCGAACGAAGTGAGTGCGAGGAAGCAATCCATCTTTCCTTGTTTGGCTTAAGATGGATCGCGTCTTCATGCTCGCTACGCTCGATTCATCGCGATGACGTTTAAACCACTAAGGCAAATTCGCCACCGTCACAAACCCTTTTATTTTCTTACAAGCTTCACGTAACTTAGCAGCTATTTCCATAACACTATTTTCATCATATGGCTTAGCGCCTTTGCCCCATACTGGTTCTGGCCATGCTTCATCGGTTTTAAAGCGCGCAATCACATGAATGTGCAATTGTTCTACCTGATTTCCCAGGGCCGCCACATTGATTTTATCCGGCCAATATACTTTATTTAAAGTTTCAGAAATTAATGTGATTTCTTCCATCAGCACTTTTCTATCTCTTGGCTTTAACTGAAATATTTCTACCATGCCCTGGCGCTCCGGCACTAATATAATCCATGGGAACATCTGGTTATTCATAAGCAGCACGCGGCACAGAGATAATTTGCCGATATAATAGGTGTCCTGCATCAGCCTTGAATGGAGTATAAACATGAATCCTCTACAAATTCTTGTAATTATTATTAGTTACTATTAGCTATTTTTTTGTTATAATTTCTTTATGTGGAACTGGCAACCAGTAACTATTTATAAGGTATAAAATGGTTTTTTATAAGAATGCAAAAGAAACATGGCTGAAAGGCTATGGAGTTATAAAACACAAAGCAGAAACGATAAAACGCATTGAAGAACTTGAAGAATATCTAACGAAAGAAAAAATAAAAGGTGATGGCTTCGACCTTTACTCACTACTCCATGCCGCAGATTTAATAGCCAGTGAAGCTTTATGGCTGGTAGTGCACCAAACATATGCAAAAAATATCTATACCGATGGCCGCCCCTTAAAACATGAAGATTTCAAAGCCGATCCGCAAGGCCATGTTGGCGGCGCGCTTAACATGGTTCCGGCTTATGTCGGCTATCTTATTGCAAATGCAATTACAGGCCAAACCCGCGCCTGGGTGATGGAGCAAGGCCACGCAGTTGCTGCAATTGACGCTGTAAACATGCTGGCAGATAACATGCATGATGCCCATAAAAAACGCTATGGGTTAACGGACAAAGGCTTATCCGCCTTTGCGCAGGATTTTTATTCATATAAAATTACTAAGGATGGCGCGCCGGAATCTCCGCTTGGCAGCCATGTAAACCCACATACTGGCGGTGGTCACATGGAAGGCGGGTACTTAGGCTTTGTGGGTTTGCAATATCCGCATATGCCGTTGCCTGGAGAATCACTAGTGGCATTCTTAAGTGACGGTGCATTTGAAGAACAACGCGGCGCTGATTGGACCCCGCGCTGGTGGAGGGCTGAAGATTCCGGCCTTATCGCGCCAATAATGATTGCCAACGGCAGGCGCATAGATCAACGCACCACCATGATTCAAGATGGCGGCATACCGTGGTTTGAGAAGCATTTAAAGTTGCACGGCTTCGACCCGATAGTATTTGATGGCCGCGACCCTGCTGCGTTCATCTGGACAATAATAGAGCAGGAACGCCGCTTAAAAACCAATGCCGCTAAAATCCATAATATTGAAAATTATGACATTGAAATACCTTATGGCATAGCAGTAGCGCCAAAAGGTGCTGGTTTTTATAATGAAGGCACGAATTATGCGCATAATTTGCCGCTGGTTGATAACCCGCATAAAAGTGAAGTAGCACTCGAGCGTTTTAACTCTCACGTAGCAAAATTATTTGTACCGCTTAATGATATTACCCAGGCAGTTAAGTTACTTAAAGGCCATGATAAATCAAACCGCGTGCAGGAAAAAGAAAACCCGGTTGCAAATAGGGATGTGGAATTAAAGCATAAGCCTGACTTGCCATTTATAGCTATTGATTCGTCATTGCGAGGAAGTGACCGCAGGGAGTCTGACGTGGCAATCCATCTTACTAAAAAAAGCAAGAATGGATTGCCACGCAGCTACTCCCAAGGGGTCGTGGCTACTCGCAATGACGATATCAGCCCAATGGACGCTATCGACGAAGGTTTCCTGCAAACTGTGCTTGCCAATAAGGACTTGCGCCCACGCATCGGCAACCCCGATGAGATGAGTTCCAACCGCATGGATGATACGCTGGCAGCCCTTAAATTCCGCGTGGTGCAAGCCGAACAAGGTGCGCCGGAATCCACCCTTGGCAAAGTTATCACCGCACTTAACGAGGAGGCAATTTCTGCCGCAGCATTCGGCAATAAAGGCGGCATAAATATCGTGGTAACTTATGAAGCGTTCGGCAGTAAAATGTTTGGGCAATGCAGGCAGGAAGTGATTTTCTCCCGCCACCAAACCGAAACCGGGAAACCCGCAAAATGGCTATCAGTACCTATAGTGCTAACATCTAACACATGGGAAAACAGTAAAAACGAACTTTCCCACCAGGACCCATCGCTGGCGGAGTCCATGTTCTGTGAATATTCAGATATTTCACGTGTGGTTTTCCCAGCCGATTATAATTCGGCAATGGCAACTATTAAGGATGTTTACAACACACAAGGTCAGGTTTGGTCTGTAGTAGTGCCAAAACAAAAATCCCCGGTAATATTCAGCAAAAAGGAAGCTGAAAATTTGCAGGAAGATGGCGGCTGCAATATAGCATGGGCAGGGTTTGAACATGAAAAAGCCATTTTTGCAATTATTGCAATTGGCAGCTACCAACTAGTTGAAGCCTTAAAAGCTTCCGCCCGCCTGAAAGAAAAAAACATACCCCATATAGTTTCATATATTATAGAGCCAGGCAAGTTCCGCTCCGCTAGGGATAAATGGGAAGAGGCGCATAATGCCCCTCGTAAAATATGGGATATCGTGCTGCCAAAAAATATTAAGCAGGCACTCCTTGCCACCCACACAAGACCCGAAGTGATCGCTGGCGCGCTTATGCCATTATTTAAAGGCGTAAATTTGAAAATCTCCGGTTTTATTAACCGAGGTGGCACGCTTAGCGTAGCAGGCATGTTGTTTGTGAATAAATGCTCATGGCTGCATATGGTTGGAAATAGCAGTGAAATGCTAGGAATTGATATTAAAAAGATGCTTTCAGCAAAAGAGATAAATGTGCTGGAAGGAAAGGATACGCCGGATGGGTTTGTTTAGGGGGATTAGCGTTTGCTATTGCATTTTCTGCCTTGATGCAAAATATCCCCCTCACCCTAACCCTCTCCCTCAGGGAGAGGGAACTATACAGGTGCCGTGTACTAATTTTGATTTAAAAAATAATTCATTCTCCTCTCTATTCGAGCACTAATGCTTAATAAGAATTCGGTCTAATTCCCTCTCCCTGAGGGAGAGGGTTAGGGTGAGGGGGGTATTGCAAGTATAACATAACAATAACACCATCACTCCCCAGTTAAACTGCCAATCACGCCCCTTAAGGTTTTAACTTCCTGGCTGGTAAGGTTATTGCGGGTGAATATATTGTTTAAATTCCTCAGCATTCTGCCTCGCATGGCGGGATGGAAGAAGTTTTTCTTATCCAGTTCATTTTCCAGCTTTTCGAGTAATAAATTTATCTCGGATTTAGTAGCAAAATCAGATTTGCCTATTTTAAATATTGGCTCTTCATTGCTACTTCCAGCAGTAAACCATTCATAACATAAAACTGATACTGCCTGCGCAAGGTTCAAAGAGGTATTTTCATCGCTTACAGGAATAGTAACTATGCTATCGGCCAGTATTATATCATCATTGTTCATGCCGGTTCGTTCCGGGCCGAACATTATAGCGCTTTTCTGGCTGTTTAATGAATTTTGCCTTATATAATTTGCGGTTATGCGTGGGGTGATAACATTTTTCACCATATCCCGTGGCCTTGCAGTGGTTGCATAAAGAAAATGAATGTCGTGCAGGGCTTCTTTTAAAGAATCAAACACCTTTACCTTTTCAAGTATGCACCCGGCATTCCTGGCAACTTCCATGGCACTTTGGTTCGGCCAGCCATCCCTGGGGGATACAAGGCGCAAATCATCCAGGCCGAAATTATGCATAGCCCGCGCCGCCGCGCCAATATTTTCACCCATTTGCGGGGAAATAAGTATTATTGAAGGAGTGTTTAACATAAAATAAGGATATAAAGGCTTTGTTTAAAAATGCAAGGCCAGACCACGCCGCGCTTGACGAAACTTGCAACCGCCCATTTTCTCTGCTAAAAGCACAATGTAAATATAAAAAGGAAAATATCATGGGATTTAATTGCGGTATAGTAGGCCTTCCAAATGTTGGCAAATCAACACTTTTTAATGCGCTTACGCAAACTGCGGCAGCCGAGGCTGCTAACTATCCTTTCTGCACGATAGAGCCTAATATCGGGCGCGTTAGCGTGCCTGATGATCGCATGGCAAAACTTGCTAAAATTGCAGGTTCAGCGCAATTGCTACCTACCCAGCTTGAATTTGTTGATATTGCAGGCTTGGTAAAGGGAGCAAGCAAAGGTGAAGGTCTTGGCAATAAATTCCTTTCGCATATCCGTGAAGTTGATGCAATCGTGCATGTGCTGCGCTGCTTTGAGGATGGCGATGTTGTGCATGTGGAAGGCTCGGTTGACCCGCTTCGTGATGCTGAAATTATCGAAATAGAGCTGATACTTGCCGATTTAGAAAGTGTGGAAAAACGCCTGCCGAATATGGAAAAGAAAGCCAAGGGTGCGGATAAGGATGCTAAAGCCCAATTTGAAATAATGAAAAAAGTTTATAAAGTTTTATCTGAAGGCAAGCCTGCGCGCCTTGCAGAAATTCACGCCGATGAAGAAAAAGAATTCCGCATATTGCAATTCATTACAGCAAAACCGATTATGTATGTTTGCAATGTAAGTGAAGATGAAGCTGCCACCGGCAATGACTTTTCAAAGGCAATAGAAGAAAAGGCAAAGAAGGAAGGGGCTGCTTGTGTGGTGATTTCTGCGAAAATAGAAGAAGAAATTTCATCCCTTGAAAGCGATGCGGAAAAACAGGAATTCCTTGAGACTATCGGCCTTAGTGAAACTGGCCTGGCAAGAATTATAAAATCCGGCTATAGCCTGCTTGGGCTGCTTACCTTCTTTACAGTAGGGCCAAAAGAATGCCATGCCTGGACAGCAAAGCAGGGTTCAACCGCGCCACAAGCCGCAGGTGTTATCCACACGGATTTCGAAAAAGGCTTCATCCGCGCAGAAACTATTTCATCTGATGATTATATAAAGTATAATGGTGAAAGCGGTTGTAAGGAGGCTGGTAAAATGCGCCTTGAGGGTAAGGAATATATAACTAAGGATGGGGATATATTCCATTTCCGGTTTAATGTTTAAGGAGTGGTAAGTTGGTAAGTGATAAGTGGAAAGTAGCAGAATCCGGTGGCCTAAACTATGATGGCGATCCGCTTCATCACTTGCCACTTATCACTTCACACTACTAAAAAAATGACAATACTTCCAAAAAGCAAATTCACCTGGATATTGGTGCTTTTTATGATTTATGCATATTACAATGAATATGCAACACATAAAACACCGCCGCAAAATCCCAATACAGCAATAGCCCCCAATGCCGCTATTATCAGCAAAGATGATAGTGACAAGGCAAAAGCCGAACAAAATAAGCAGGAAGAAACTTTATCAAATAAAATAATAGATAAAGTACGTGAAAATGAAACGGGGCGAGTGTTAGTTGAAGCCCTTGTAAAGAAATCGCTCGAAGAAAAATATGGCAAAGACGATATAAAAGTAATTGCAGCAAGAAAAACTGGCGCATTAACAATTATTGATGCCATAAAAGGCCAGGGAAATGTTTTAAATTGCGGTGCGGAAGCAGTTATTAATTATGACGCTTTTATGTCTAGCGGTATAAAATTTGATTCTACAAAGTCAACTGGGGAGAGCCATCCTATTACCGTTAAAATTGGTAGTGGCCAAATATTAAAAGGTCTTGAGATGGGTATTATAGGAATGCGTGAAGGCGGAAAAAGGAAAATATCAATTCCGGCAGAACTTGCGTTTAACATGCCAGAATTCAAAAATACCCTGGTTAGTAAAGATGAAGTGGTTTCTTATGATGTAGAGCTTTTAGAAATAAAAGGCGGGCCATATAAAACAGGCCTGGTGCCAGATACTATATCAATTACAGAAGGAACCGGTAATAAAATATTCTGTGGAGATAAGGTTAAGATAAAATACTCTTTAAGCAATACGGAGGCGGCTCCGGTTCCCGAGGCCTCTGGCGAGGTTGAATTCAAGTTAGGATCTGGCACTGTGCCGATAGGCATTGAGTTTGCAGTGCTTGATATGCAAAAAGACGGGCGTAAAACTCTTCATATTCCGCATGATTTATTAATTTCTGCAGGAGAAAGTATCCTACCTACACAAATAAAGTTTGATAAGGATGAAATAATACGCGCTGAAATTCAAATATTAGATGTTTCTGATAATTAATTTCACCACTTTTGACCTATACTCATTCTGATTCAAACTACCAATTACAACACGGCGTCTTTGTTTGTTATGGAAGAAAATTAAATCCTTGAAAATAGAGCCACTATTACTTCGGATTTAATTTTCTTCCATAACAAAAAATACTTGATTCTAATCGTCAGTTTGAATCAGAATGAGTATAACTTATTATATTAATCATATATTCTACTGAAATTATGTAGCTTTTTTGTCGAAATTACATTTTTTTTGTGGATATTAAGTTGTTAGGCTTGCTATATAAATCTTTATATTATATTTGTTAACTATACGCTAGTTAGCGCAAACTTGTATTGAGTAGGTAACCCAAATGAGTATTGATTATACAGCTCCTTATATGGCAGCTCCGCACATGGATCTAGTTCCTATGGTGGTTGAACAAACCAACCGTGGGGAAAGGTCATACGACATCTTTTCGCGCTTGCTAAAGGAAAGGATTATTTTCCTTAATGGACCAGTGCATGATGGTATGTCACACCTGATCGTTGCTCAGCTATTATTCCTTGAATCGGAAAGCCCTACTAAAGATATATTCATGTATATAAATTCTCCTGGTGGGGTTGTTACCTCAGGATTGGCGATATATGATACTATGCAATATATAAAGCCGGATGTTTCAACTTTATGTATAGGTCAGGCAGCTTCAATGGGCTCGCTTCTGCTTGCAGGCGGCGCACCTAAGAAAAGATTTGCACTTCCTAATGCACGCATCATGATACACCAGCCTTCAGGCGGGTTCCAGGGCCAGGCAAGCGATATAGCGATTCATGCTAAGGAAATATTGGAACTTAAAGACCGTTTAAATAAAATTTATGTTAAACATACCGGTCAAAAACTTCCCCATGTAGAGAAAAACATGGACAGGGATAATTTCATGACTGCAGAAGCAGCCCTGGATTTCGGTATTATTGATAAAATTGTGAATGAACGCGGCACTTTAACTACTGAAGCTAAGAAATAGTGCTTTGTATAGGCATATTTTTTAATAAAATCTGAAATCAAAAAATTAGAGTCAAGGCAAAGCTTATTTTATAGCTTTAATTCTTGGTTCTATATTTTTATAGAGCAAAACAAGCGAGGGTTGTATGGCAAAAACTGACGGACAGGATTCAAAAAATACCTTATACTGTTCTTTCTGCGGTAAGAGCCAGCATGAAGTTCGTAAACTTATTGCAGGGCCTACTGTTTTTATATGCGATGAATGTGTAGAATTATGCCTGGATATTATAAGGGAAGAAAGTAAATCATCCCTTATGAAGGAAGGTGATGGGGTGCCGAACCCGAAAGATATCTGCCAGGTACTCGATGAGTATGTAATTGGTCAGGTACAGGCAAAAAAGGTGCTTTCAGTAGCGGTGCATAACCATTATAAACGCATAGCACATGTTGAAAAATCAGGCAGCGAAATTGAACTTAATAAGTCCAATATCCTACTTATAGGGCCAACTGGTTGCGGTAAAACATTATTAGCGCAAACTTTAGCAAGGATTCTTGATGTGCCATTCACTATGGCAGATGCAACAACCTTAACTGAAGCTGGTTACGTAGGTGAAGACGTTGAAAACATTATACTACGCCTGCTTCAGGCAGCTGATTACAATGTTGAACGCGCTCAAAGAGGCATTGTTTATATTGATGAAGTGGATAAAATTTCACGTAAATCGGATAATCCTTCTATCACACGCGACGTTTCCGGCGAAGGTGTACAGCAGGCGCTACTTAAAATAATGGAAGGCACTGTTGCATCGGTTCCACCGCAAGGTGGCCGTAAACATCCGCAGCAGGAATTCTTGCAGGTTGATACTACTAACATATTATTTATATGTTCAGGCGCATTCTCTGGCCTTGAAAAAGTAATATCTGCGCGTGGTAAAGGCACTGCAATTGGCTTTGGTGCTGATGTAAGGGGCGAAGAAAAACGCCGCGTTGGTGAAATATTAGAGCAGATTGAGCCGGATGACCTGGTGAAATTCGGTTTAATACCTGAATTCGTAGGCAGGTTGCCTGTGGTTGCTACACTTCAGGATTTGAGCGAAGATGCTTTGATAGAAATACTAACCCAGCCTAAAAATGCACTGGTAAAACAATATCAGAAATTATTCGAAATGGAAAACGTACATCTTGAATTCACGCCTGATGCGCTTACTGCTATTGCGAAGAAGGCCATCCAGCGCAAAACTGGCGCACGTGGACTTCGCGCTATTATGGAAGAAATACTTCTGGAAGTTATGTATGATGTTCCTGGTACAAAAGATGTGAAGGAAGTTATTATAAACCAGGATGTAGTTGAAAAACAGAATAAACCTGTTCTTGTTTATGCAACAGCTTCTACGGCAAAAAAGAAGAAAACTATAAAAACTGGTGAAGCAAGCACGGCTGCTAACTAGTAGTTATATTACTGTAATTAAAAGGGCGCTGTAACTGGCGCCCTTTTTTTGTTTGTGGGTAAAATAGAGGCATAATTAAAAATTACGGCGCCTTTAGAAGTATAGAAAATTTTATTTTTATTTGCGTAGGAATCCATCAGTGATGGTTTATAGTAATTTTACTTAATAATTGGCTATGTTCCTCAAATTACGAATAGGGCACGTGCGCCTGCACGAGGAAACATAACAATTACATCGATTCCTTGCATATCAGTATTTTAATGCGATCGCCCCAGCACTACCCTCTTAACGCCTTAATATTCTCAGCATATTTAGCAGGGCCGCCACTGAAAGTTGCAGAGCCTGCCACAAGAACATCAGCACCAGCATTTACGGCATCGTATGCATTTTTCGCAGTTATGCCACCATCAACCTGCAAATCGATTATACGCCCGCTTGCATCTATCTTTTTTCGTATGGCTTCTATTTTCTTTAATTGGCTTTTAATAAAGCTTTGCCCGCCAAAGCCCGGGTTTACTGTCATCACCAGTATTAAATCCACTTCATCCATTATATAATCAATTGCATTTTCATGGGTTGAAGGAACTATTGAAACCCCGGCTTTCTTACCAAATGACTTTATTAGCTGCAAGGTTCTATCCAGATGGATTGTGGCTTCAGAATGAACGGTTATTATATCCGAACCTGCATTTGCAAATTCCTGGATATATAAATCAGGGTTATTAATCATTAAATGTGTATCAAACGGCAATTTGCTGAATTTACGCAGGGCTTTTATAACACACGGCCCGATTGTAATATTGGGCACAAAATTACCATCCATTACATCTATATGTATATAATCAGCCCCGGCATCACTTACAGATTGAATCTCCTGCCCAAGTATTGCAAAATCTGCTGATAAAATTGATGGGGCTATTTTGGTGCTTTGCTGCATAATATTTACAATAATTAAGATTGCGGAACTGGCATTTAATACTATGCAAGGATACTATAAATTTTGCGCTTTGCAATTATCTTAAACATGGTTCTTTATTTATTATTTTTATTTACAGGGACAATCTTTAGCTTTCTACCTGCAATTGCAGCGCACATAGAAAATAGAAACTAGCAGTCTGTTTTTTCAGATTTTTTTTAATTATTTTTTATAAAAAACGCACTTTAGCTGAGTTAAGTTAACTATTTATTAATCATTATCCTTTAGAAATTAGCTTCAGGTACTTACAGAAATAATATAATTTATAAGGGAAGATTATGAAGAATTTTATATCTACTGATTTGCAAAAATCAATCGAAGCTGATGAAAGGGCAATTGCATCCAGGCTCAGGAATTTACGTGTGAGTTCTGTGATATCGCTTGAAGAATTTGCAGAAGCACTTGGTGTAGAAGCAGATGAACTTGCATCTTATGAAGATGGCTCTGAAGATGTTCCTGCAAGCGTAATCGCCCTTGTTTGCGCATTATCAGGCGTTCCATTTGAATATTTCTTCGGCGCCGAAGATGAAAGTGAAATATACACAGCATCACCAAGAAAAAATATAGCAATAGAAGAACATGCGGTATTTTTAAGCTAACAGCCATATTCTTACCAATCCTGGCTTCTCTTTGATTATATTAAAAATTCCCCCATATTGGGGGAATTTTCTATAGTAATTTTATAGCACTGCCCATTTAAAACAATCACGCATCAATCGCCGTCTCATGTAGTTTTCCTACGCATCGCCTCGATTTTCATATATGTGGGCACGCATCATTCGTATTTTTAAGTTGTACTAAACCTAAATTATACTAAAAAAGACGGCCTATACTCATTCTGTTTCAAATTGCCGATTAGAATCAAGTGTTTTTTGTTATAGGGAAAAGTTAAATCTGAAGTAATAGTGGCTCTATTTCAAAGATTTAACTTTTTTATATAACAAATAAAAACGAGGCATTATAATCGGTAATTTGAGACAGAATGAGTATATATTCGATCTTGAAAAACTAGTGCGCAAAGCAGGTACGCGTGCCAAGTATGAAAATCCATTGAAAATAAACTTGAAACATTAAAAAAACTTAACAAATGCACCAGCCCCCAATCCCCCAATCCCCCAACTTTGATGTTATCGTAATCGGCGCAGGCGCAGCTGGCCTTATGTGCGCTATAGAAGCTGGCAAGCGCGGACGCAAAGTTCTGATTCTAGACCATGCGGAGTCTGTGGGCGAAAAGATCCGCATTTCTGGTGGTGGGCGCTGTAACTTTACTAATCTTCATGCATCACCGGAAAATTTTCTTTCCAGTAACCCAAGGTTTTGCGTTTCTGCATTGAAAAGATTTAACCAGAGGGATTTTATTGCGCTGGTTGAAAAACATTCAATTGCCTATCATGAGAAAACTTTAGGGCAGTTGTTTTGTGATGGCTCATCCCGCGCAATTATTGAGATGCTATGCGCAGAATGCCGCGCGGTAAATGTGAAAATCCAAATAAATACCAGTGTTACAAATATTACCAAGAATGACTCCGGCTTTAATGTTAAAACAAGTGCCGGAATGTTTACTTGCAGTTCGCTTGTTGTTGCTACAGGTGGGTTATCTATCCCAAAAATGGGTGCAACCGGCTTTGGGCATGAAATTGCCAGACAGTTCGGGATGAAAATTATTCCGCTTCGTGCTGGCCTTGTGCCATTTACCTTAAACGACGAAACATTAGAGCGCTTCAAAACCCTTGCCGGGGTTGCGGTTGATGTGATTGTAAAATGCAATAAGAAACAGTTTAAGGAAGCTATGTTATTTACGCATCGCGGTCTTAGTGGCCCGGCTATTTTACAAATATCATCTTATTGGAAAGAAGGCGATGCTTTGCAAATCAACCTTGCACCCGATAGCGATGTATTTGCAATTTTAAAAGAAAAGAAAACAACGCAGCCAAAACAGGAATTACGCACCTGCCTGGCGCAAGTTCTGCCAAAACGCCTTGCACAAATGATTGCGGATGAATCGGGCTTAAAAGGAATTTTAGCCGATTTATCCCATAAAGAATTACAAGCAGTTGCAGATAAGGTAAATAATTGGCAAATAACCCCAAATGGTACAGAAGGCTACAGAACTGCCGAGGTTACGCTTGGCGGGGTTGATACTGATTGCTTATCATCCCAGACATTCGAATCAAAAACCACTCCTGGCCTGTATTTTATTGGCGAAGTGGTAGATGTTACCGGGCACTTAGGCGGGTTTAATTTCCAGTGGGCGTGGTCTTCAGGCTGGGCAGCTGGACAGTATGCTTAAGAAGGTAATGGGTAATTGGTGTCAGGTAATAGGGAAGTAAAGTTTCTTACATTACCTGTCACCCAGCACCTGTTACCCAAACTACACATCCAATCCCTGCTCTTTCCTGCGCTGCTTCTCAGCCCTTCTTGCTGTGATAATATCAAACATTTCACCGCCAATATGTTCTTCGCCTTTTTCTTTAGCCAGCGCGATTTGCCTTTGCCGTTCGGCGTGGCTCTTTTTTTGCTCTTCAGTATGGGCAGCAAAGCAATGGTGGCAGCTTACGCCTTTTTCATAATGTTCATGTTGTTTTTCTTCTTCGGTAATCGGCATACGGCAGGCAAAGCATTGGTCGTATTTGCCCTTTTCAAGGCCATGTTTTACTGCAACCCGGCTATCGAACACAAAGCATTCACCTTCCCACAAAGATTCCGTTTCCGGCACTTCTTCCAGATATTTTAAAATGCCGCCTTCTAAATGGTAAACTTCATTAAAGCCGATTTGCTTTAAATATGCGGTTGATTTTTCGCATCTTATTCCGCCAGTGCAGAACATGGCAACTTTCTTGTTTTTTGCGTCTTGCAGCTCTTTTTGTGCATATTCAGGAAATTCGCGGAAAGTAGTAGTATTCGGGTTTATAGCATTTTTAAATGTGCCGATACTTACCTCGTAATCATTCCGCGTATCAACTATCACTACATCAGGATCAGAAATCAGATCATTCCAGTCTTTCGGTTTTACATAAGTGCCAACGATATTCTTGGGGTCGATATTTTCAACGCCCATAGTAACAATTTCTTTTTTCAGCTTCACCTTGCTACGGTAAAACGGAATTTCATCGGCAAATGATTCTTTGGTGACTACGTCCTTCAGCCGCGCATCCGACCTTATATAACCCATTAAATTATCAATGCCGCCCCGCGAGGATGCAATGGTTCCATTAATGCCTTCATTTGCAAGCAGTAATGTGCCTTTAACATTATTCTGCTTCATGATTTTAAGTAAGGGGTCGCGTAAATCCTGGAAATTATCCAATATGGCAAAGTGATACAATGCCGATACAACGTATTTAGACATGCTTTATTCCTTTTATGCGTTCTGGAACGTAAATCCAGTGCAGTTAATAATTCATGTGCTTATAGCAAAAGATAAACTTTTGCGCAATTTATTTAAAGGCGATTTATTAGGGGAGGGAAATTGGCTATCCTGTAACCAGGATAGCCATATAATTTAGTGTTTGTAATTATGTTCTGCATCTACACGCTTGCCCCAGCTTGCTTGCAGTGAGGCAGCTAATTCCATATCTTTATGATGCTGTTCATCATGCCTTGCGATTTTTTCCTTATTAACAATCATAACTTCCGTTACTAATGTCTCATCAGCGCTCTTAGCATTAGCAGCAGGTTTGTTCTTCTCGTAATCATAACTAGCCATACATGACTCCTATCATTAGTTAATAAACATAATAGAATTGTATCATATTTGATTTAATATGTCCAGACACTTGTATAGCATACATTACATAATAACTATATTTGTAATAAAATCGTAAAGTTATATTTGAGGCGACCCAGTATTTTGGTAAGATAAAATAAGTATTCAGACGACAATAATATAATTAACTTAGCAACCAGCCCTGATAATTGCTTAAACATTGAAAATCTACATTTTATCTATATAATATCAAACATACTTTATCCTCCTTCAGGTAGAAAATGCTTAAAAATCTCTTTATTACCGTACTTATTCTTATAGCCTTCCCAAGAGGAAGCATGGGCGATACAGCGCCGGATGCAACTATAGAAAAAGAAAAACCATCTGTAGTAGCGCCTAGTGCAATTCAGAAAGAAACCATTGAAGCCGCTCCTATAGAAATTGTACCGGGTAAAAAGAACACTGTAAAAGATGTTTCGTCCACGCAAAAGAAAGCGACAGGCCCATCTTATCCATTTATTTATGAAAATAAAAATGAAGACCAGCTTGCCTGCAAAGTAACGCCTTTTGTGGAATTTGGCTCTGAAAATAAGAAACCGGTAAAAAAGAGCAATAACCTGATTCGCAAAGCTGGCTCTGCTGTAAAAGCTGAAGGGAATTTTATACAGATTATCGGTCGCCTGGTGGATGAAAACTGCCTGCCTTTGCAAGGTGCAGTGGTGGAAATATGGCAGGCAGATGCGCTTGGTAATTATGAATGGGAGTATGATCAGGATAGTTATTGGCAAATTCCTTTGGAAGGTAAAGATAAAAACTTCCTGTTTTCAGGAACTGCGCTCACAGATAACCTCGGCCAGTTTGATTTTAAGACTATATTTCCAGGCTCTAAAGATGAATCTGCACCGCATGTTAATATAATCGTGAAG
>DITJ01000011.1 GCA_002422795.1 Alphaproteobacteria bacterium UBA6187
CTGCTGCCATATTTACTGAAATAGCCTCAAATGCATTACGGATTTGCGGAAGTGATGTTCTTGTATAGCTGCCAAAAACAGCGATAAAATCATCCGGCTTTGCTAATTTTGCAGCGTATGCCATTGCGTCTTCTGGTGTCAGGCATTGTATAATTTTATTGCTTTCTATTCCTTTTTTAATTAATGCCTTTGCAAGGCGTCCGGCAACCTCCCCTGCTTCACGCCCCCTTCTCCAGTCCAGTCGGTCAAAGCATATATAATAATCAAAATGTCCTGCAACCGCATTTGCACAATCATCAATACTATCATCAAGCCTGTTACCAGGCACTGTAATAGCGCATATTTTATTGCCATTATATTTAAAATTTGCAATGGCTTTAACTGAACATGTAATAGCTGGCGCATTGTTGGCAAAATCAAATAATACTGGCACCGGAAGATCATCTATAATATTGAACCTTCCTGATGAATCTTTAATATTTGCTGTAAATGCGGCAAGACCTGCTGCAATAGTTTTCACCGGGATATTCATTCCATAGCCCAGCGCGGTTGCTGCAAGAGCATTAGCGGTATTATGCCTTACTGCGCCGCTAAATGTAGATGGTATATCTTCTACTGCAATTACATTAGTGGATTTACCATTTGTAATTATAATGATTTTTTCTTTACCTTTGGTATTGCTTAAAGTAATGGCAACGCCGCCTGCGGCAGAATGTGCTTTTATACTTTCTATTGAAGGATTAAGTGAAAATAATATTACCCGATCAACTGGAAAATCTTTTGCTATATCCAGGCAATATTTATCTTCTGCATTCAATATAACTTTCTGCTTTGCAGTATCAATTACTTTACGTTTTAAATTCGCCATTTGTTCAAGCGTATTAATACCATCAATGCCAACCTGTTCGTTATCAATGTTGAGTAAGGCTGCAACATCACAGTAATCAAGGCCTACCCCCAACCTTAATAATCCGCCTCTTGCCGTTTCAAGCACGGCTGCTGTAACTGTAGGGTCGCGCAAAACAACTGATGCACCGCCAGGGCCCGCAACATCACCGTCTATAATGCTATTTCCGTTAATTGTTACACCATCGGTGGTAGCGCAGCCTACATTATGGCCTGCTGCCCTAAGTATATGGTCGAGCATTCTGGTTGTAGTTGTTTTGCCGTTCGAGCCGGTAATCATAGCAGTAGGAATCCTGCCATTTTCACCTGGTGCGTAGATTGTATTTAATATAGGGGTAATTACATCTCTATCAGGGTTGCCAATCCAGTGCGGTCTTAGGCCAATATTTGCATTTACCTCACAAATGCCGCCACCTATTTCCCGCCATGAACGCGAAATATCTGTTGTAAGGAAATCAACACCTGCAATTCTTAGCCCAAGCACAAGGGCTGCGCGCTCAGCCAGCAGGATGTTATCCGGGTGGATAATATCCGTAATGTCAACGGCAGTTCCTCCGGATGAAATATTTGCAGTTAATCGTAAAGATATTTTTGTGCCGGCAGCAGGAATGCTTAACAGGTTAAATCCCTGGCGCGCAACGATACGTTTTAATTCATCATCAATGATTATATAATTCATCAGGCGGTAATAATTATGGCCACGCCTTGGATCTGTATTGGCAATATCAACAAGTTGTTTTATAGTGCTTTTTCCATCGGCGGTAACAAAGGCTGGCACACGGCGTGCTGCCGCAACAAATTTACCATCCACAACCAACAGGCGATGGTCATGCCCTGCAAAATAAGATTGCACAATAATGCTGGACCATCTTGTTAAAATATCCTTAGAATATTTATGAACATCTTCCGCATTATTAAGACCAATAATTACATCAAGCCCTTTCATGCCAGTGGCTGGTTTAACCACAACAGGAAAGCCGATTTCTTTTGCGATGGCTACCGCCTGATCTGGTTTTGATACACCAGCAAACTTCCCAGCCGGAAGGCCGATAGAATGCAGCAGTTCGCATGTAATCGTTTTATTGCGGGAGTAAGAGTCACCAAGTAACTTCTCATTACTGCTGGTAGTTGAGCGCATACGCTGTTGCAAATGACCCTGGCCAAATTGGACATCCCCATATGTAGGGGAAATCCTGAACCACGGAATTCCACGTTTCTCGGCTTCGACTATCATTGCGCGTGCTGATTGGTCAAGGGCTGCAAGTTCACATTGATCCTCAATATTCCTAAGTGCATGAGTAACTTCGACTGCATTCAAATTAGGATTCTTTATAAGATATTGCAGGAAAGTAGCTGTTTGTATAATTATCCTTGGGGTATTATAAGGATCAAGCGCTGCAAAATAAAATTGATTTTCCATAGCTTTCGCAACTAACGGGGTATTAAATTTCTCCCGTTGTATTGAGATACATAGAACAGATAGGAATTCAGTTGCGGTACTTTTCGCAATCTCCGATTCAAGAATCGGAAATTTTTTTGTAATTAATTTACGTATTTCCGCAGGCAATGATTCAAAGCGCCATTTTGAAACTATGTCAGATTTATAAGCAAGCTCTACAAAAAATACCGGATGCTCTGCGAAGCGGTTACGCCATGGTAAACTTTCAATTTTCTTGATAATTATCATTTTATGCAACAATCTGTAGATTTTTATAGAATTAAATATGCAATAATTTTACCATTTTGCAAGGGAAATAACCGATTGTTATGCAACTATTGGCAATAATTCCTTGCCATGTTGAGATATCTGTTTCTTTATAATACCAAGTTGCCTCTTTGAGTGGTGGCGTTGTGCATAAGTCTTGTCTGTGCGCAGGCAGTAAGCCTGCGCTTATGCCTTCCGCACCTTGCAATCCTGGTTGATAATGAATTTTATTAGCAATAAAGAAAGATGGCTTCCTCGGATTTATATTATAGCATTTCCCATTTTCATTTCTACGTCGTCACTCTTCGGATTCACAAAATTCACCTAGGTTTACTAGGCTAAAATTTTGTTCACCTCGAATTCCTAGTAGAAATGAAAAGCGGAAACGCTATACTATTTGTTGGTAAGGATAGCATCATTAAAGCCGAGGGATTTTATTTTATTTAAGGTGTTCTGGGATTCTTCTTTATTGGATATGGGGCCGATTTTTACCTTGTACATTGATTTACCATTCGCTGTCACAGGTATAATACTGGCATTGCCAACTGAGGATAGTTTCTTTTCCACATTTTTTGCATTATCAAGCATACTGAAAGTTCCGGCTTGTATGTAATGCCCACTAGTATTAACTGTTTTTGTAGATTTATTTACAGGGGCTGCATTGGTGCTATCATCTGCAATTGCAGCAGAAGGATTGCTATTTTTTATGGCACTTGCTTTGTCATTTGCACCTGGGATGGTGGGAAGTAGCTTTTTTGTTTCCTCCGGCAAGAATTGAACGCGCACTTTGGTAGTGCCTTTATTTTTGAATCCCAACTTTTCGGCGGCCTTTTCGGATACATCTAATATGCGTTTTTTAGAAAATGGACCACGGTCATTCACAGTTAATACTATGCTTCTATTGTTTTCAAGGTTTGTAACCCTTACGATAGAAGGAAGAGGGAGGGTTCTGTGTGCTGCTGTAAGGGCGTTCCGGTTAAATATGCCGCCATTGGCAGTTTTTTTATTATGAAACTCACTACCATACCATGAAGATATTCCTACCTCATCATAATTATGATCTTCTTTGGGATGGTACCATTCATTTTTTATCTGGTATGGCGCACCAACTTTATAATAACCGGTTTTACTTTCCTTGCTGGCACAGGAAGTTATGAACAGAAGCAGTATAAGGGATAAAGGGATAAAGGGATTAGTGGAGTAAGTTCTAAGGGCGTTACATCTTATTCCCTTATCCCCTAATCCATTATTTCTTTTTTTCATCGGTTAATTCCCTATTTTATCTGCAAACATACTGATTGTAGTTGCAAAATATAATGAGCGATTCCATTTTAATAAAATGCTGTAATTAGGATATATTAAAAAAGCGCGGCTGTTTTTAGTATCTTCAACCTTAACAATCGAGGCTTCCAGACCTTTTTTTACAGGTATATCCTTGCCATTTATATTTTTAACACCGAGTTTTTTCCATTCAGATAAGCTTTTTACGGTATCGCGCCCCAGTAGTTTACTATCAAAATTCTTTGGTAGTTTTACTTCACGCCCCCACGCAGAATTTTTATCCCACCCTGATTTAGAAAGATAATTGGCGATTGACGCAAACGCATCCGCTTTTGTATTCCATATGTCTTTTTTGCCATCATTATTATAATCCACCGCAAGTTCAAGGAAGCTTGAAGGCATAAACTGGGTTTGCCCCATTGCTCCTGCCCATGATCCTTTTAACTCAGATTGCTGGATATTTCCAGAATCAATAATTTTTAATGCGTTGATAAGCTCACTTTTAAAGAAGTCCGCTCTTCTGCCTTCAAATGCAAGGGTTGCAAGTGAATCAAGCACGTTAAATGATCCCATATTCCTGCCAAAATCACTTTCACACGCCCACAGCGCCACTATATATTTAGGCTGCACCCCATATTTTTTACCTATTTCATTCAGTAACTTGCTGTTTTCCTTGTACTTAGCTTTGGCCATTTTAATTTTAGAAGCAGGCGTTGCCGCTTTTAAATATTGCGCGAAGGATTTGACTTTATCCGGCTGTTTCCTGTCAAGTTCAATAACCCTTGGCAGGTAAGTAGCTTCTTTCATGAAGTTATATAATGTTTGGCTACTTATGCCTGCCTGCTCGGCCTCAGTATTGAACCCAATGAGCCAGTTACGAAACTGCTGGGTTTCAGTATCATTTGCTATAGAAGTGGATGTGGTAGTTATTACAATGAAAAATAAAATAATAATTTTAAATGGGAATTTAATGAGTTTATTCATTTCATTCTTTGCCTGATTTAAAACAAATTGCCAAATATCAACTTTGTACTCATTCTGATTCTAATCGGCAGTTTGAATCAGAATGAGTATAAATTACTTTAATAGAGCAAAAGTTTTATTGCAATAGTTGAATATTGTTTTGGAAGTATTATATGTATTTCTAGGTGACGTCTACTTTTGTAATTTAGTGCTTAAGGTGCAACGTCATCGCGATGAGCCGAACTCTTTGTGAGCGCGAGGTGGCGATCCATCTTGTGTGCTATATGTACACTGGATCGCATCGAAATGCTCGCTGCGCTCGATTCATCGCGATGGCGCTTTTTCCTTATTTGCCAGTTATTTACTATACAAAATTAGACTTTAACTACGAACTATTATAAGGCTACGCCAGTATGAAAAAAACCCTTTCAACATTCACTGCATTAGCAATTGCTCTTTTGCCATTTATAAATTCAGGCGCGGCAGAGAAGCAAGTTCCAGAATCAAGGGAGCAGGTGGTATTTTCTTATGCACCTCTTGTGAAAAAAGTATCTCCGGCGGTTGTAAATATTTATACAAAAAAGAAAGTGAAAGTGCGTGGCGTATCACCATTTATGAATGACCCGTTATTCCAGAACTTCTTTAAAGATGTACCAGGCGGCATAGTCACCGAAAGAATAGAAAACTCACTTGGTTCGGGTGTTATATTAAAGAATGATGGGCTTATTGTAACCAACAACCATGTTATCGCCGGAGGAAGTGATATAAGGGTTGTGCTGCATGATAAACGTGAATTTGAGGCTAAAATAATCATTACCGATAGCCGCACTGATTTAGCCCTTTTAAAAATAGATACCGCTGGTGAAAAGCTTAACTACCTTGAGCTAATGGATTCAGATGAGTTAGAAGTAGGCGATATGGTGCTTGCCATAGGTAATCCTTTTGGTGTTGGACAAAGCGTTACAAGCGGTATTGTTTCCGCGCTTGCCAGATCTAAGGTGAATCTTGTCGATTACTCATCCTTTATCCAGACTGACGCGGCAATTAACCCAGGCAACTCAGGTGGTGCTTTAATTAATATGGAAGGAAAACTGGCAGGGATAAATACCGCGATTTTTTCTAAAACCGGTGGCTCTTTAGGAATAGGCTTTGCCATACCTGCAAATATGGCTGCAACTATATTGCAAAATAATGGCGGCAAAATACTGCGTCCGTGGCTTGGTGTTTCCACCCAGCATATTACCCAGGATATTGCAAATTCACTTGGCCTTAAAACGCCATCTGGCGCACTTTTATCTGAAATTATTAAAGATAGCCCTGCCGATAAATCTGGGTTAAAAGTTGGGGATATAGTAACATCAGTGGACGGTCATAATATTGATGATGAACATGCGCTGCATTTCAGGACTGCAACATATTTAATCGGCAGTGAGGCTAAATTTAAAGTATTACGTGGGGGAATGGAAACGGAAGTTCTCCTTAAAATGGAAGCTGCTCCGGAAACACCGCTAAGGGATTTGCGTACAATAACCAGCCTTAACCCTCTTTCAGGGGCTACAATTGCCAATCTTTCCCCGGCACTTGCTGATGAACTCCGCATTAAAAAAGGTTCTTTAAAAGGGGTGATAGTAACCAATGTTAAAAATAGCCGCGCAGCAACCCTTGGTATAAAGAATGGGGATTTATTAAGGCGGGTAAATGGCGTGGATGTTACCTCTTCTGCGCAGGCTGAGGAATTACTGAACCAGCCGGCTACAAAATGGCAAATAAGTATAGAACGCGATGGCAAGGTGTTTAATATAACTTACAGCGGGATGTTGTAATCTTGAATGCGCCTGGAAGACTGGTGTTAAAAAGAATTATACCGCTTCCTTATCTATATACTCATTTTGTCTAAAATGCCGAGTAAAGACCTCTGCATAACGGTATTTTGGTGATTTCGTCGTCACGTCCGTCCTCAAATCCTCATGTACGTCTATGTACTTACGGTTTTGCTGGCGGGCGTTCCTAGAGCTCACTCAAAAATACTCATTATGCATAGGTCTTCTGTGGCTTAGAATTAGATTTAGGAAATGCTATAGCGTAAATAAAAAGCAAATTAAAACTTCTAAAGTATATTTATGGTGACCTGTGGTTGCTTTAGGCTACCAGTATATAAGTTTACTATAGAAATTGACTTATAAATTCTTTATCTATACTTACTTCTGTATCCTCAATTAATATACGAACATTATGAACCAACCGCGCAAACAGCAATTTTTATCAGGTTGGGGGAATTATCCTAAGGCGGAGTGTATAACTTATCGCCCTGAAAAACAAAGTGATATTCCAGCAATCCTTCAAGAAAGTAATTCATTAATTGCCCGCGGCCAGGGTCGTTCATATGGTGATGCTTCACTAAACAAGAATGGTATGATTCTATCGGAAAGATTGGATAAATTTCTTAATTTCGATAAAAATGAAGGTGTAATTACTGTTCAGGCAGGCGTAACTTTAGCTGAAATACTTGATATAACTATACCGAGCGGCTGGATTTTGCCAGCTATTCCAGGAACAAAATATGTTTCTGCAGGAGGTGCTTTTGCTTGTAATATCCATGGCAAAAACCATTTTAAAGAAGGCGACTTTGCCAGGCACGTTATAAATATCTCCATACTACTTGCCAGTGGTGAAGAATTGGAGTGCTCTGCTAGTGAAAATGCTGACATATTTTGGGCGACAGCAGGTGGCATGGGACTTGCTGGTATTATAAAAAGAATTTCAATAAAACTGAAGCCCATTAAATCCTTATCGCTTTCGACCCAGACAAAAAAAACAAAGAATATTTTTGAAATGGTTGAGTGTTTTAAAGCATCTAAGGATAATTCAGATTACATGATTGGCTGGATTGACCATTTTGCTACCGGAGAGAAATTGGGTAGGGGAGTTTTTGAAAAAGCAGTGCATATTGGTGAAGATAAAGGCGGAAACAAGCTTTCTCAGCATAAACCAAGCCGAAAAGGAATCGCTGTTCAAAAGTTTTTTCCATCGTTTATTTTAAATAAATACTCAATGGCATTATATAATTTAAAAAGATTCGCCAGCTATGTAAATGACTGGAAAGAGCAGATTGTAGATTTTGATGGATTCTTTCACCCGCTTGATAACTTGCAAAATTGGAACAGGTTATATGGTAAGAATGGGTTTTTCCAATACCAATTTATACTGCCAGAAACAGAAAATGTAGCGGATGATTTGCAGAAAATATTAACATTTATTCAGGCAAGCGGGCAATTTTCATTCCTTGCGGTGCTTAAATATCATGGAGATCATAAAGGTTTATTATCATTCCCTATTCGTGGTTATAGCTTAGCTTTGGATTTTCCTAACACTCCTGAAGTGCATAAATTACAGCAAGATCTCAATCAGAAAATAGCAGATATGGGGGGGCGTATTTATCTAGCCAAAGATGCATTGCTTACAACTGATTTATTTACACAAATGTATAAAACAGAATTGCCGAAATGGAGAAAAATTATAAAAAAATTAGACCCAAATGGAAAATTCGATTCAAATATGGCGCGTAGGCTGAATATGCGGGGAGATGCAAATGCCTAGAACTCTTATTATTGGCGCTACATCGTCACTTGGAATTGCAATATGCCGCAAATTAGCGCAGCAGGGCGAGGATTTAATATTATGCGGCAGGAATGAGGAAGAGCTGCAACTTATTAGTAGCGATTTATCTATACGCTCAGGCATAAAAACATCAATTATTATATTAGACCTTTCTGCAAAAAAAATGGCAATTAATACATTGCTGAAAGAAGATTTCGGCACTGTATACATGATAGCCGGTGATATGGGGACTGAGGATAAAAACGATATTAGTAATATTGATCATGTTATAAACATAAATTTCACCGCGCCAGCTAAGCTACTCACAGCAATTGCAGAAAAAATGGAAAATGCAAAACAGGGGAGTATTGTTGTTATCTCCTCAGTTGCGGGCGATAGGGGCAGGCAAAGTAACTATCCATACGGCAGTGCTAAAGCCGGGCTTACGGCATTTGCATCTGGCCTTCGCAATCGTCTTTGTAAGCATAATGTTCATGTTATGACTGTAAAGCCTGGTTTCATTGATACTCCAATGACATATCAAATGAATAGTCCATTAATTGCCAGCAGGGAATATGTTGCGGATCAAATAATTAAGGCATTAGATAAAAAGAAAAATTCAATATATGTGCCATTTTTCTGGCGTTATATTATGTTGATTATATGTCTGATACCAGAGCGGATTTTTAAGAAGATAAACTTGTGATTTTAGAATATATTGTTAAGAATAAAATTTATGTTTTTGCGCTGCTGCATGTTTTGATATGGACACTGCTGCCTACAATACTCCATCCTAATATGCCCTTGGATATGACCGAGCTGGTATCATGGGGGCATGAATGGCAATGGGGATATCAAAAGCATCCTCCTTTATCTTCCTGGATAGCGGAAGTGGCGATGATATTATCTGGTAATTCCACTTGGGCTTATTTTCTGCTTAGCCAGATAAGTATTGCAACTTCTTTCATAATTGTATGGAAATTAAGCGGCAAATTTCTTGATAAAGAAAAAGCCTTTATGGCCACAATATTACTTGAGGGAGTATATTATTACAACTTCACCTCGCCGGAATTCAATCCCAATGTGCTAATGATACCATTATGGAGCGCTATTATTCTTGCATTTTGGAATGGCTTACAAACTTCAAAAATACAATACTGGTTTTTTGTAGGATTGTTATCTGCTTTAGCTATGCTTGCAAAATATTACAGTGCTACCTTGCTTATTTCTATGGTTCTTATGCTTGTCTTTGCAAAAGATTATCGTTCCCATTGGCGCACAGCGGGGCCATATGTTGCCTTTGTAACAGCCATGCTTTGTTTGCTACCGCATTTAATGTGGATATACCAGAATAATTTCTCAACTTTTCACTATGCTATAGGCCGCAGTTCGTCTGAGTATCACTTTTATAATCACTTGCTTTATCCGCTTAAGTTTTCTCTTTCCCAACTTGTATCAGTTCTGGCCGCGCTGGTGATTTTTGGTGTAGCTTATTCTAAGGAGCGAGGTAGGAGTCGCCACATCCTAAATGGATCTGATAACAAACTTACGTTTCTTTTCTTTTGTGGCTTGATGCCGTTCCTACTCACACTGCTAATTTCCGGTATATCGTCTGCATCATTAAAATCAATGTGGGGAACACCATTATGGAACCTTGTTGGGATAATGCTGTTTTATTTCTTTTATAAAGAGAATTTATCCGAGCGTTTTTCAAAGGTATTTTACAAAACATTTATAATAATTGTTGTAATAAGTGTTGTTGCATATATTGGCAGTTTAACCTTTAGAACCAGCAATCGCGCCCACTTTAACGGACAGGCGGCAGGGAAATATATATCTGATGCATGGAATCAGGCTGTGCCGGATATGCCACTTAAAATAGTAGTTGGTGATTTATGGCTTGCGGGCAATATCGGATTTTATGCCGATAGCCGTTTAAGTGTTTTTACTGATATGGATACGCAAAAATCATCCTGGCTTAATATTGATAGATTGCGCCAAGCAGGTGCGGTAATAGTGTGGGATTCAGCTAGTGAGGGAGAGCGGCTGCCTGCACGTTTAACTGTGCCATGTACAAAAATCTTATTGCAAAATCCAGTAGTTCTGCCATGGCGCAATGGAGATACTGATAAGCCTCCATATATGCTTGGGTTTGCAATTTTAGTGCCAGTAAGTAAATATGAAAAATCTGAGGTCATTTGTGATAGTAAATATAATTAAGCTTACTAGGCCGAAACATGCAATAAAAAGTGCTTTCGTATTTGCTCCATTATTTTTCGCTTTTAAATTTATGGAGATGGCCGCTTGGATAAATACTATATTTGCAGCATTGGCATTTCTAACGGCTGCAAGTGCGGTCTATATATTTAACGATATTTGCGATGTTGATGAAGACCGCACCCATCCGCGCAAAAAATTCCGCCCTATAGCAGCGGGTAATGTCAGTGTTCTTCAGGCCAGGATATTTGGCATTATTTTACTTCTTGTAACTGCAGCATTACTTTGCAGGCTTCCAATAGCATGTGCAATTGTAATTGGAATATATCTGTCTTTACAAATTGCCTACACATATTCCTTAAAGAAGCAGGCTATAATTGATGTTTTAATAATTGCTTCTGGTTTTGTACTACGTGTGCTTATGGGCGGTTATGCCATAGATGTGCCAACATCGCCGTGGATTATCCTAACCACCTATCTTCTTGCGCTTTTTCTGGGTTTTGGTAAAAGATACCATGAATTATCCGTTGCAGGATATGATGATAGCAGGCATAGTTTAAAGGAATATAACAAACCCCTGCTTGATAGATTAATAGGAATTTCCTGTGTTGCGTCTTTGTCGTCTTATGCATTGTATACAGTTGAAACTGCCAGGTTGCTTGGAAAAACAGAATTGGTGTATACTGTAGTTTTCGTTATTTTCGGGTTATTTCGCTATTTGCAAGTGTTGTATGTTTATGAAGGAGGGGGGGAGCCGGAAAAAGCTCTTCTGCATGATAAAATCTTTCTTGCAAACGGAATAATCTGGTTTGTAATTACAATGCTTATTTTGCTGAGCTAACCCAGCCAGAAATTGCACCGATTACACGTATACCACTAAAAATATTATCACTGGTATAACGGTTGTCTTTAGCCCAGCCGAATAAATTATCGAAATAGGCAAGGTACTTGTTTACAGACACTTTGCCAATACATGGCAGATTATGCTCCTTTCTGGTCGTGATTTGTTCCAGGAGTGGAAGCTTACCTATCAGGCCATTTTTGTTCCTGCCTTTGCTGGCCAAGGGAAAACGGAAGTAATAAATATTGTGCCTGGACTGTGTCAAATATGATGGGTTATACATTTTCGGTCGCACCTTGCGGTTACACCGTATTGCTCTTCGATTTTATATGGATAAATCAATAATTTATATGTACTACCCGACACATAGGTTACAGAATATTCCGATGACATAGGTTACACTTTTATCATTTGAGGGGAACTCGAATGACATGGAAGGAGTGTAACGTTATGGATGAAAGATTAAAGTTTGTGGCACGTATTCTGGAAGGAGAGAAGATGGCGCCGTTGTGCCGTGAGTTTGGGATATCGAGGAAGACGGGGCATAAGATAAGCGTCTAGCAAATTCAATTGATATGGTAAGACGTTTTATGGAAATTCCAGGTGTTGGTCCTATTACAGCATTATCTTTTTATACTGCAATTGATTACCCGGAACGCTTTCGTAAATCAGCAGATGTAGCTGCATATTTTGGTTTAACGCCACGGCAGTTCCAATCAGGTGAAAGTGATTATTCCGGCAGGATTTCCAAACGAGGAGATTTCTGTACAAGGCGTGCACTGGTAAATGCTGCAACTGTAATGCTGGTAAATACCAATGAATGGAATAGCATAAAAGCATGGGGTGTCCGGCTTGCAAAACGTATCGGCTTTTCCAAAGCACGCATTGCCGTGGCACGTAAACTGGCCGTTATTATGCATAAAATGTGGATTAATAAAGATAAATTCAGACCAAAAAAGTTGGGTATAGAAGAATTGGCTGCGCTAAAGAAAGAGATTAATCCATCTTTAGCCGCAGCTTAAACAAATACCTTTGGGCATACTAAAACCCAAAGGGTCTTGCGCGCTAGAGGCAAGTGGGTGACTTGCGTGGCCGGGGATGGTAAACCATAAGTAATTACGGTTATACCGTGTCGCCTATTGGCAGTACCCATTTGTTCTTTTTGAACAGCATAATGTAGCGTTGGAGCATTTGACCATATTCCAACATGACTACGGAGAGACTCATGATCTGCTCCGCAAGAGATTAGCAAAATTAACTATAAAATGTCAAAATACTATTTTGACAAACCGTTGAATATTGGCCGAACAAACTTATTGAAAACAATACAAGCAACTGAATATAAATAATATTATCTATTTTATTCTTTTGATTTGACAGCGGGGAAGCTAGAGACCCCGACTAAGCGAGGAGTGCGAATTACGGCCGCACAAAGGCCGCTGATTAAAGAGGTTCTAACGCCCCAGAACGGCATGAGGCCATTCCAGAAGGGAAATTATAGGATATGCTATGGTATTGCAATTCTTTTGTTATTCGCTAATATTTATATCACATCGTTATTATTCATAAATGATGCCTCATAATGGCGTAATACCAAGGATATTAGTATGCAGTTTAATGGACAATGGATAGGCCAATACAGCGGCTCTAATGCAGGAACTATTGTAATTGAAATTGATGATATGGGTAGTGAGTACGAGGGTTATGCTCGAACTTATGATGGTAATCCAGAATTGCCTAATTCTCATGTATACATTAGCATTCCTAAAAATACTGAAAATTTTATTATAAACGCGCCAATCTTGTCTATTGACCCAAGAACTGGCAATGCAATACCTTACCAACAGATAAAAGAACTCTATAACGATAATGTAATTTATCCAACTTCTGCAAAAATTACCTTTCAATTAACGGAGTGTAATTTAATTAAGGCAACCGATAATGCGCTGGTCTAATAGACATCTCTTTTGGTAATAATGTTTTCACTGCTATTCTTCTGTAATCGCATTTAAAACATGGGTAGGGATATGGGTAGGAAGCCAGCCCATCAATACAAGTGCTTGATTTATCACGAATATTTAATGGGAACTGGCGGCGGAGGGATTAATATTCAATAAGTAACATATTGATATTTAATACATACAGCAGTGGTGAAAAATATTATTACCCGCTTTTTTACCCGCAGAATGGTTTTTAGCTTCTACAAATTACGCTTTATGTCACAGATTGTAATATGTAATAGGAAGATGTTAAAAAAATACACTTAGCTATAAATTAACTTCGTTTCAAAAAATTTTATTCCTGATTCATATTCTAAATATAATTAAACAATTTGCAATAATAAATTTGCTATTATACTTTCCCCTAAGAATTGTAAATGCAAGGACAATGACATGCAACCAATGGAAGAACTAAAGGATGAATTACAAAAAAATTATTACAGAGAAAAGGTAATATACCGCCAGAGGATTATGGTTGTATTAACTGTAATTCCTATTGTAATTGGAGTGCTTCTTTATTTCCTTACGAGGAACTTTGGTATATGGCAGGATAAAATACCATTTTTGTTTATTAATACCGGCTTAATCGGCGCATCTCTTGTTGGAGCTGTAATGATGTACTTACAAACCGGATTAAAACGTTCATACGAACTAAACACTTTAAAAGCCGAGACAGAAGCGCTTAATGAGCTACGCAAACAGATTTCTGAATTACAAATGAGAAAATTACCAGATGGCAATGAATTAAAGCATGACATAGAATCGTTGCGCAGGATGGTGTTGGATTCATCCAAGAATATAAGAGAACTCTCAACTGAAGAAAGAGCTAATTTAATACAACTTCTCAAGTCACAATTTACACTTAATGTCTCCGAAGAAATAGTAAAAGAAATCACAAATAAAATATCTTTTAATGAAAGATCAAGAACTCAAGCTTCTCTAATAAAAGAGAGAATGGAGAGTACACGTATAAGATTAACTGAAGAATTATCATCTCTGTCCTTAAGAGGAAATCTAAATCTAGCTATTGGGGTCGTAATTTCTATAATAGGCATATACATTCTAAGCACATTTGCATTGGGATATAGTGATGGATTAACTGATTCGTTCTCTTTCTTTGTTCATTTTGTGCCTAGGTTATCACTGGTTATTTTTATTGAAATATTTGCATATTTCTTTCTACGGCTATATAAGAATGGTCTTTCTGAAATTAAATACTTTCAAAATGAACTAACAAGTGTGGAAGCAAAATATATATCTCTACAAATAGCAGCTTCTATGGAAAATGATGGTTCATTACATAAAGTTATTGAGAAGTTTGCTACAACAGAGCGGAATTTTATATTAGAAAAAGGTCAAAGCACTGTAGATCTTGAAAAGGCAAAAGTAGACCAAAAGTCTTCCAATGATATACTTGAAAAAATAGCAAAAATTATTAACGCTAAATTACAATAGCAAATTGTTGTAGTTAGATGGCTGCCAGGATTTCATTAAAAACCCCTGGCAGCATTTACAAAATCATTATATTCCCAGTTTCTGCATAATTAAATCAAGCTTATCTTCCTTACTGGTATCAGCCTTTCCAATCCCCCGAATAATCTTCCCCTGCCTGTTAACCGGAACATAGCCATAGCTGGTGAAGGTAGTAAGTGGGCTTTCATGGCCTAAGTTCTGGCTCCAGGCTTTAAATTCCTCAGGGTTTTTGCAAAGTTTCTCTCCCAGGTTTACCACCGTTTTCCTAAAACTGTGCGGGTTGAAATATGCAAGGCCAGCGGCTTCAAAGGAAGTTTTGAATATCTCCCTTATCTGGCTTGCGCTGTTCCAGTGGATAGGTTCCAGGCCACCAGCAATGAAGCCGTTATTTTCACTTTGCACAAGCTGGGTGCGCGGGAAAAGCGGATCATCATTGCCATATAGTTTTTCTTCTTTCATGTACTTCACCCAATCCACAAATATCTGCTTAATATCATCCCCAACCGGAAAGAAGAAAGTATCAATCTGCTTGCGGGTCTTTGTTTTAACCTCGCGCGGGTCTTGATTTACTAAATTATGTTCCAGGTCTATGTGTTTTAATTTCAAAGAAGATATTGCACCATCCCGCGCACCAGTTAATAAGGTAAATGCAATCAGGGCGCGGTTGCGCTTTTCCACTTCTGTAATATCCGGCATAGCAAATATTACTTTGCGGATTTGCTCAATAGTAGGGAAGGGCTTAAATCCGGTGGATTTTGCCGCCCTGGTTTCATTTTCAGAAAGGCTTAATATTCTACATGGAAGATATTGATCTTCTTCTTGTAGCCGTTTTGATATGCCAGCCACTTAAAAAACTCCTTCAGCATATTTATTGTGCCGTTCATGGTTGATAGGCTTAAGGTATCGCCGGATTGTTTAGCTTTGGTTCCGGCAAGCTGCTTCTTGAAACTTATTGCCGCTTGTTTGCTTAATGCAAAATCCTTATGTTTGCTGAATTCCTCCCAGCGTAAAATTGCTTTGCGGGTGTTATCAATAGTGGAATCACTGTATTTTTTTGCCTCCTTTAAAAATACAAAATATTCCTTTTTTATGCGTTCATTTTTTGGGTTAATTTGCATGGTCTTAGGCTCCTATGTTTTGGTTATAGTTACTGGTGGTAGTGATGGACTCTACTAGGTGTATAGATTGCGGCTGTTCCAGTTTGAAATTATTGATGAATTCAGGCAGGTTTTTAGGGCTTACAGTCCTGAATATTTGCGAGTTGCAAACACTACATTTTCCTGTAAGATTGGGGTTGCTGCCTTTGGTGGCTACTATGGATGTTTTGCCCTCAAGTGGTCTCCTGGGAAGTTGACACTTGAAGCAAAACATCTCATTACTCTTACATTTAGACTTGCGCTTATCCTGCCTGTTTTTCAGGAAGCGGCGCAGTTCACTGCCACTGATAATGATATATTTTGCATTACCATCAATTGGCTGCAACCCCTCTTTAATCCAGGCGTAAACCGTACCTTTGGTAACGCCAAGCTTTTCTGCTATTTCGCATACGTAATAAGGGAAATTGCTTTTGATCTTGTTGGTGTTGAAGGTTTTGTTATATTTTTTCATTAGCTAAACCTCCTTTCCTGGATGCAATCCAATGCTGGATATCTGATTCATACCAGCCGACGCTTCTTTCTCCCAGCTTTATTGTGTCTGGAAAGGTGTTGCGGTTCATATAATAGTAGATTGTTGAGCGAGGCAACCCCGTTCTTGAGATGACTTCTGGTAGTCTTAGGATTTTAGGCACAATATACTCCGTGATTTATGTTTAATAAAATCTAATTAGCCTTATCTGCTAATTATTAACGGAGTATACATTTATTTAACCTACTGAAAATTCACTAATATATACAAAAATATGGTGGTTTTCAGGTATAAAAAACTAAAATACATACTTAATATATTTTAAATCTTCATTTATTCAGCAATGCACTTGTTTTTATAATGGCGTTTGTTTGCTTCAGCCTTTAAACAAGTTGAGGAGCAATATTTTTTGCCCTTGCGGTAACTAGCAAACTTACCGCATTTATTACACCTGATAGCAAGCTTATTATCTGCAAGATATTTGTAGAACGATTCTATTGCCGCGAGGAAATAATACTTTAAAGCGAGATCTTCTTTTTTGGAAACTTCATTTTCAAATTCAATAACCCTTGCAAGGTTATAATTAAATACTCCAGCGTATTCGTCATCATCTTCTTCACCCCTATCTACTTCTTCAATATATTGTTCAGGTTTATCTACGTAATATAAATACTCATTAATTTCGTCCCCAAGGTAATGCAATAAGTAAAAATAATCCATAGCGAATGATTGATGAATATAGTTATAATATACCATATCCTTCATTTCCCGAGTTACAGCTTCCATAAAATCAAATCTGTTCTTTCCATTAATATATTCTATTGGACAGCCATCCCCTAAATATAAGATGCCATTAAACAAAGGCATTTCCTCGCCTCTTTCGTCAGTTACTCTATTGAAAAAATAGGCTTTTTGTTTGTTTATATCAGGACAATACTTATCAAGCTCATTTTTTAAAGCAATGGGATACGGTGCTCCTTCAGTTGTTTTACTACGCATTTGGTATGTATTAACTTTTCCAATATTAAATTCATATTGTAGAACTTGTCTAGCCATAGGGTCGTATATTTTAGACTTTATAATTGTTTTCTCAACACTTACACCTTGGCCTTCAACTCCAGAAAAGAATTTTTTCTCAATAACAGGTTTTGAACTTAGCACTTCTTCTAACATACACTCATTTCATCCAAATTTAGCTTGAACAATATTACCACCACTAGCCGCCCTATCCAGATAATCACTCCATTCCTGCATCATCTTGGTGCGTTCATCAATGAATTGTGCGCGGTCATATGCGCGGTCTACTTTGCTAACAGGTGCGTGGGCAAGTTGGCGGTCTATAACTTCATGACGGTAGCCTAACTTTTCTTTAATTGTAGACATTGCCAGTGCTCTGAAGCCATGCCCAGTGGTTTTATCTTTATAACCAAGGCGGCGGATCGCACCAAGGATAGTATTATTGCTCATGGCTTTGCGTGGGCTTACAACGCTAGGAAAAACCCAGTTCCATTGTCCGGTTAATTCCTTTTGTTCTTTAAGCATAGCTAACACTTGTCTTGAGAGTGGTACTAGATGGTCTTTGCCCATTTTCATACGTGCGCCCGGTATAGTCCAAAGAGCATTATCAAGGTCTATTTCTTCCCATGTGGCATTGATTAACTCGCTGGTGCGTACAAATGTAAGTATCATTAATTGTAAAGCCAGCCTTGTTTGAGGGTAAAGCCTTGCATCATTACGCTCTAGGGTTTTTAGGAATTCTGGCAAATCTTTTGAATCCAGTGCGGAATAGTGACCGTGTATTACTGGCTTTAGTGCATCCTTTAAATCAGCGGAAGGGTCACGCTCGGCGCGTCCGGTTACAATGGCGTATCTGAATATTTGGCCGCAGGTTTGTTTTGCCCGATGTGCTATTTCATGCGCCCCACGGCTTTCAATCTTTTTAAGTACCTGCAATAGTTCCGGTGCGGATATATCAGCAATAGGGTAACTGCCTATTTGTGGAAAAATATCCATTTCTAAGCGGTGTAGAATATTATTACGATGCCCCTCGCTCCATTTGTCGGCATTAGTGCTGTGCCATTCGCGGGCGATTGCTTCAAAGTTGTTGGCGGTATTGATCGTTGCTTGAAGCTTTTCTTTTTTCTTTGTATGGGCGGGGTCAATTCCTTCCCTTAATAATTTTCTGGCGGCTTCGCGCTTATCACGCGCTTCTTTAATAGTCACTTCAGGGTAAACGCCAAAAGATAAAGTTTTTCCTTTACCCGCAAATCTATAGTTCATTTGCCAATATTTACCATCATTTGGCCTAACTGACAAAAACATGCCGTTGCCATCTGGGATTTTATATAGCTTTTCCTTGGGTTTGGCGTTCTTTGCTGCTACATCTGTGATAGGCATGAGGGTAAAAACTCCTGAGGGTAATTGTTTTACCCTCATATTTACCCGCACAATTATGTGGATGTCAATAGGCCTTATTGGACGCCTTTAGCCCTTGAGGTGGCTGAAGGCGTTGATTTTACTGGGGTTTTTAGACTTCATTAGCACTTCTTAGAAGTGGAAATGGCGGTCGTTAGTTGACAGAATTCGACGCGACCCTGACCAG
>DITJ01000063.1 GCA_002422795.1 Alphaproteobacteria bacterium UBA6187
TAAAATTAAAATCTTATTTTGTTATTCAGCTGATGCTTCTGCGGCAGCTTTTGCAGCTTCAGCTTCTGCTTTCTTAGCAGCAGCTTCTTCCGCTTCTTTCTTTTTCTTTGCTTCAGTAGATACTTTAATTCTTGCATCTAAAACTTTCTGGCTATGAGCACTTCTTTTGATTAAAGATGCGGCAACCAGTATATTTTCCACCCTTTCAGTAGGGGTAGCACCAGCGCCAATCCAATATTGCACACGCTCTGTATTTAAAACAAGCCTGTTTACATTATCTTTATCCAGTAATGGATTGAAAGTGCCTATTTTTTCGATAAATTTACCATCACGCGGTGAACGTGAATCTGCTACAACAACTCTGTAAAAAGGTTGTTTCTTTGCGCCCGCCCTAGCTAAACGAATCTTTGTTGCCATTAGCAAAATCCTTTAATTGCTTATATATTTTTAAAATATGAAGGTGCTATATAGAGCATTTTTCTTCTTAAGTCAAATGGAAAAGTTGGAATCCTTTTAGCGATAGGAATAATAAACCAATTCTCCATCGATTAAGATAAAAACCAAATACATATGGCGCACATAATAGAACTTCTTTGCAGCCACATCAGGCGATAAGAAGTAAATCCAACTAGTCTATCTCATTACGCTGGTTTGCGAATTTGAAATGATACACGAAGCGTGGTCAGTTTCCACAACCTTGCCCTCATTTTGCAATGCCGTATCTAATTTTTTACGTATCTGGAATGTCTGCTCATTGGTAGTCAATATCACATAATTACCTTTAGGCTGCAATGTAACATCATTTCCAAATATCTCTTTTAATCTTGCTTGTCCATTCATACCATCATCAGGCAAACTTATACTAAGTTTACCATCAGCTTGATCAACCCTTACATTTTTTTTATCTACGTCAAATAATGTTGCCACGTTTTCTTTGATGGCAAGCAAGTCGTCTTTATTAGCTTTACCAGTATTTGGCTGGGTGTGCTTAGCTTGCACCTTCTCTTGCCATGTAAGTTCTCGTGGTTCCGCAAAGCTTAATTTGCCATCCTCGCTTAGTGAGCATGACAGGCTTTGCAGTCTTTTTAAATTTGCTTTGAGCAACCTCCTAAGTTCTAGCTCGTCTTTGTGCGGAGGCAGCATGCCAACACTATATAATGTGCTTATTTCCGTGCATTTCCGTGCGTTTAAAGGGTCGAAGCCTATCTCTAGCATGGTTTTTTCTTGCAAGGTTTCTGAAGTTTGTAACCGCTCTGTACGCGCATGCTCAAGGCCTTCATAATCGATATTAAGCTTTTTGGTATCTAGCTGCCCTTTCAACCATTCAAGAGCTTTAGCGCTCGGAGAACTTTCTGGTGGAGTAGCGTTTTTTACGCCATAATGCTGAATTACTTGATAAGTTTGGCTATTATAATCGGTTTGTATTTCAATAGTAGATTGTGGTTTTCCATTAGGGTCAACTACCGAAAGAATATGACTATTGCCGGTTATGCATTGCCCGCTATAGCCCCCAACACAATGATTGAGTGCCGTGCCTTCATTTTTAAGTTCTTGGGGGGTGTTGATGGCAATAATTTTCCAACCTGATGGCATCCCGCCTTCTTCCGGAACAGCTATTTCTTTCGTCCCTAGCAATGGCTCCCATGAAAGGCCATTATAATCTTTTAATTTCTGGCTATTGGTTTGTTGTAGTGGCTGATGCCAATGTTCAGAGAACTTTACTAATTGCTCACCATTTAGCCCAGCAAATAAATACTTTTTTGTTTGCTTCTGTAACTCATTATAATCATCTAAGCTGAGTTCTTTATTTGCATGTTGTGGCAGTGAACCATCTATATATATAGCCTTTATTAATTGTGGTACTAAAATGCTTTTGGAGTAATCCTTTGCTACATCCGCAATCATTAAGTTTATTTCACAAGCGTCGGAAAATGCTTTTTGGGCAGTAGCACCAATCTCTTTTGCAGGAATAAATACATGATCAATTGTACGATTTATTGTAATTGCATCGGCAAAGGCAAGGGCGCCAGCATCACCGATATTGTTATTCTGAATATTTAGCGTATTTAGCGTTTTATTTTCTTTAAGAGCAGTAGCAATATCACTCGCGCCAACAACTTCGATACTGTTATACATAAGATGTATATTTTTAAGCCCTTTATTTTTCTTAAGGGCAGTGGCAATATCACTTGCGCCAGTATCGCCGATATTGTTATTTCTTAGATTTAGAATTTCCAATGTGGTATTTACTTTAAGTGAATCTGCAATGGCAGCGGCTCCGTCTGCGTCCATATTATTTCTGCCGAGAGACAGCTTTTTTAGTGCTTTATCCTCTTTAAGAAATTCAGCCAGTTTCTGTATCTCTGCCAGGTTCAGAGCCGGGTTATTTTTTACATCATCCGGTAAATTAAGATCTGCTTCTGTAACTCCGCGATTAACTCCGTCTATTAATTCCTGCGCAGTTGTAAATTTAGCCATTTTCCAGCACCATTATTAATTCATTAACTTTACGTTTCATATTACATGACTCAAGAATGCAACACAAATATTATTAATTAAATATTTAATAGATTACTGCGCCCGATAAGTATTGTAAACGCTATAAAATTACAGAAAATTAAGGCGATGATTGGCGCAAGGATTGCCCAAAAACAGGAAATTCTATAAATACTTTAAGGGGGGTATTTTTTTGGCCGCGTATGCACCAGTGGTGTTGATCTGGCTGTGAAGGATAGCCTACGAGATTATAGCATTGGCATATAATCCCTTAGCTTATAGTTACTCCCCCTGCCCGCCCCTGAATTCATCTACTATTTTAAGCAACACCCTCAATACATCCTTGATGCCATCACCAGTTGCGCCGGAAATAACAAAAACTTCCTTACCAGATGCTTTTTTAAGTGCTGCTTTTTTCTTTTTTAAATCCTTTTCATCAATTGAATCTGACTTGTTAAGGGCTATTATCTCCTTCTTATCCAGTAACTTATTGCTATACATCGCAAGTTCATTACGTATGGTTTTATAACTTCCCACCACATCGTCTTCCGTCCCGTCAATCAGATGCAAGATAACGCCGCAGCGCTCCACATGTTTAAGGAACCTTATACCAAGCCCTACACCTTCATGTGCTCCTTCTATAAGACCGGGAAGGTCGGCTATTACAAACTCGCGCTCATCCACATAAACCACACCTAGCATTGGTTTTAATGTAGTAAACGGATAGCCGGCGATTTTTGGCTTGGCGCGTGAAGTAACACTTAAGAAAGTTGATTTGCCGGCATTTGGTAATCCAACTAAACCCACATCAGAAAGAAGTTTAAGTTTAAGCCATACCCATAATTCTTCGCCCGGGCTACCATCTTGTGCATAACGCGGTGCTTGGTTTATAGAGCTTTTAAAATGGGCATTACCAACCCCACCCCTTCCGCCAGTAGCAAGCACTAGCTCTTCACCTACTTCGGTAAAATCCTTGATAACAAGGCCGGATATATCATCAATAATTTCAGTTCCAACAGGGACATTAATATATAAATCTTCAGAGGCAAGGCCGCTTCTATCCCTTCCTGAACCATTACCACCTTTGCGCGCCTTAAAATGCTGGGTGTAGCGAAAATCTATAAGCGTATTAAGGCCAGCCACACAGCGTGCAATAACACTACCGCCACGCCCGCCATCTCCGCCATCAGGGCCGCCACGCGGCACATTCGCTTCTCTTCTGAAGCTAACGCAGCCATTGCCGCCATCGCCACTTTTTAAAAAGATTTTTGCTTCGTCAATAAAATGCATAGTTATTCAAAAATTAATGTAATGATTTATATAAAACAAAAACTCCTGCGGTGGGTTTCCGCAGGAGTTTTAAGGTATTTTATGAGTAAATTCTTATATTTACGCAGCAACTGCAGTATCAACAGAGATAAAAGTTCTTTTACCGCTTCTATGAAACCTTACAACACCTTCTACAACGGAAAATATTGTATGGTCTTTGCCAATGCCAACATTTTTACCAGGATGGAAAGTTGTGCCACGCTGACGAACCAGGATATTACCAGAAATAACAGCTTCTCCGCCGAATTTCTTTACACCAAGCCTACGACCAGCTGAATCACGACCGTTTCTTGAACTACCACCTGCTTTTTTATGAGCCATATTGAATCTCCACTTTTAGAAAACTTGAAATAAATCCAGCCTTCCAATTCATTATTTATTACTTAGCAACTTTTATCTTAATATTAAGAGCAATTAAGATGTCTTTTTTGCTGCCGATGCTTTAGTTTTGTTTCCAGTGTTATTTTCAGGCTGATCTGATGAATCATTCTGTTCTACTTTTGGAAGAATCTTTTTAATAACAGCTTTCCTTTCAGTGCCACCTTTGCCGCTTACATCAAGGATACGCAGAACAGTAATATACTGCCTATGACCATTTTTACGGCGATAGTTATGGCGTCTTTTCTTCTTGAATACGATGATTTTATCATCCCTGGTCTGCTCAAGCACTTCAGCGCTGATTTTTGCGCCTTCAACTACAGGGGTGCCCAATCTAAGCTCACCAGCCGCACTGCGGATTGCCAGTACTTGATCAAACTGCACGATACTGCCAACTTCAGCCTCAAGCTTATCAACCTTAAGCACATCGTTTTCAGATACTTTATATTGCTTACCACTTGTTATTATGACTGCGTACATATTTTGTTTACTCTGCTTTTCTAGTGAAATTTGGAACTGGCAATATAGCCATGCAGCATGTTTTGTCAATAGTTTTTATTAATAATATTATGAACGCCTAAATAAGGGATGGGAATTCTTAATGCATTACACACTAAATTATCCGCTCCAGCCTATGCACGTATAAAGCGCATACCGCCTATAATAACATCCACCGGCTCATCATCGCCTGGCCCCAGAGGAAGTAGAATCTGCCTGTATTTTATAATTCCGCCTGCTTCATCGATTTTGTAAGTCTTTTCTTCCTGGAACGGCCTTTTATGCTCAGCAACTATATTATATTTATCATTCGAGGATTGCAGAAAATCCATAATAAGGTTTTTTATAACCTGTCCGCTATCTTCATGATTAAACTCATTCCCTAGGTTTTTGCCTGTATATATGAAACGGTATCCGTTACTTTGCACCAAAGGGAACACCTCTATTACAAAAACATCATCCCATACACCTTTTTGCTGCAAATCAAATTCATCAATTTTATCTTTGGAAGGAAACATTCTCTCACCACGCACCTCATTCCAGTGCTCGAAAAGTACATCCGTTATCCTTTTGTGCCCTTGCGCCTTTATTTCCGACATACATTGCCTTTATAAATAAATAATTATTTAGATATTATAAGCATGGATATAAGAATCAAGGAAAATATTGCACAGATATTTGAATATACTCATTCTGATTCAAACTGCCGATTGAAAACAGAATGAGTATATAGCGTTTCCGCTTTTCATTTAGCCTCGCACTCCTACTTCATCTTTGATATGGAAGTGGTATAAGCAGCTAATGACCAGTAGAATTCCTATCAAAAATATAACTATCAGATTGCCGTGCCTACTGTAAGGGGTTGGAGTGGAGATTTTGGCAGGAAGTTCAGAATCAAGGATTGCTGTTGTGCTAAGGCTGGTTTTTTTAATTACCCTTCCATAGCCATCAATTACCCCTGAAATGCCATTATTTGCCACGCGTATTAGTGGGATTCCCTCCTCTACGGCCCTCGTGCGCGTCATTTGGAAATGCTGGTAAGGGCCTGCGGTATTTCCATACCAGGCATCATTAGTAACATTAATCAGTACAGAAGGTAAATTGGATTTATCCTTAACTTTACCAGGGAATATAACTTCGTAACACACTAATCCGCTAAAAGACGGAAAGCCTGGGGCGCTTATTGTTTTTGGTCCGTCCCCTTCTGCGAAATCTATTGATCCTTTGGTGATTTTTTCTAAAGGCAATATAGAGCGAAAAGGAACATATTCGCCAAATGGCACTAAGTGGCTTTTATCATAATATGAGTATAATTTCCCTTTTGAGGTGATAACGGCAAGGGAATTCCACATATCTTTCATAACGCCACTTTCGGTATATTCCGCGCGTAGCGTTCCTGTAATAACTGCGCCGTTTTCTGGCGCAATTTTTGCTATTACATCAAGTATGGCGGCATCTTCACTTATAACAAATGGTAATGCGGTTTCTGGCCATATTATATGGGTTATGCTTTCAAACCCTTCACTCTGGCTCATATCCAGGTATTTTTGTACCGTGCTATAGCGCCACTCTTCTTCCCATTTCATGTTTTGTGGAATATTAGCCTGCACAAGGCGAAGTTTTACATATGGTACGAACTGGTTTTCCGCATGGGATAAACGGTAGCCACCCCAGAAAAAAATTCCAAGTAGCAATACAAAAGTAATAATAACCGGAGTTAAACTCTTTCTGGTTACTGACCACTGACCACTGACTACTAACAAAGCAGGCATACCAAAAGCCAGAACTGTTACAAGGCTTAAGCCCCATATTCCTGTAAGGCTTGTAAATTGCAGCATATTATCAGAAGCAGTCCATATATAACCGGCAAGGTTCCAAGGGAACCCGGTAAATAGCCAGCCGCGCAGCATTTCAATAATTGTCCAGATACAGGAAAAAATTACTACTAACCGCCAGCCTTTAAAGAATTTTGCGGCGTGCCAGGTAAGAGCCGCAACAATAGCTGTATAAACTGCAATAACCGCAGGTATGCCAAATACCGTAAAAGGTATAAGCCAGCCGAAATTTGCTGCATCTACCAATAATGCAAAGGCAATCCAGTATAAGCCTGCAGTGAAATGCCCAAAGCCAAACCACCAGCCAATTTTAAAGGCATTCTTACGGCTGGTTGCTGCTAATATCATTAAAAAGAAGCCACTAAAGCCAATTATGGCAAGTGGAAATAAATTTACCGGGGGCAGGGCGAGTGTTACTAAAATACCGTAAAAAGCCGCGAGAAAGTTTTTTTTCATATTTTTATTCATAATTTACGTTAGTAGAATTAAAAAGCAAAAATGCTAGGTAATATCTACTTTTGTAATTAGTTACTTAAGCTACAACGTCATCGCTATGATCCGCACCCTCAGTGAACGCGATGGGTCGATCCATATTAACACGCAGATTATAGTGTTTTCGCTTTTCAATAATGATAGGAAATCGAGTCGATGTGTAGGTGAGCTACATGAGACGATGATCGACGCATCATTATTGAAAATGGGAAATACTATGCTTCCTTTTATTCACTAAGTGTTAGCCTTATCGCAATGACAAGACAACCACTCAAAAAGTTCGAATGCTACAAACAGCATATAATGCTACTGCTAATAATCAAGAAATTCATTGGAAGGTAAGTTCACCCAAAATAGAAAGGGTGACCTACCCATTCGCCTTTTCTTTCTTTCGTGGCAGAATTGCTACCCTGGTAATCTGGTTATCTTTACGCTTAACTACCTTAAAGGTAAAATTATGGAATGAGAATTTTTGTCCAACCACGGGAATGGTTTCCGATTCATGTATAACAAGGCCTGCAACTGTTGTAGCATCATCATCAGGCAGGTTCCAGTCCATTTGCCTGTTAAGGTCGCGTATGGTCATTTCCCCATCAACTTCTATCTGCCCGCTTTTATATTTTTTAACCTGGGAAGTGGGGGCTTGGTCATGTTCATCATTTATCTGCCCCACAATTTCTTCTAAAATATCTTCCAGTGTTACAAGCCCTACAAGGTCACCATATTCATCAACTACAATTGCCATGTGGGTACGTTTCTTGCGGAATTGTAAAAGCTGGTTACTTAGGGTATTGGTTTCAGGTACAAACCATGGCGGTGTTACTAGTTTTACTATATCCCCGGTTTTTATTTTGCCGCTTTTTTTCTGCATCAACTTAAGCAGGGATTTTGTATGCAATATGCCTGTAATATTATCAGGACTATCCTTCCACACTGGTATCCTGCTATGGTTTTTGGAAAGTAGTTGTGCAATTAATTTAGAAGGTGGCTGGTCTATATTAACAGTAAGCATTTTTTTACGGTGCACCATTATTTCACCAACTTCTGTTTTAGCAAGGTCAAGAACGCTACCCAGCATGTCACGCTCGCGTTTTACCACCCCGCCTTCACGGTGATGCATTTCAATAGCACCGCGCAATTCCTCCGTTGCAGTTAAGGTATCGGCATTTTTTTTGCTCATGCCAAGCAGCCCCATAAAGGCATCAACCATTATCTGCACTAATTTTGTTATGGGGGATAATATCTTTACAAAAAACAACATTGGCATTGCAACATACAAAGATGTTTTTTCTGCATTATAAAAAGCATAAGTCTTTGGCAGAACTTCACCAAAAACAAGCACAAGTACGGTCATCATAATTGTAGAATAAACAACGCCAGGATCGCCATAAAGACGTATTGCAAGACTTGTTGCCAAGGCGGAAGCCAGTATGTTTACCGCATTATTACCAAGCAGGAGTGTGCCTATAAGTGCATCTTTATCCATTCTCAGGCGTGTTACAAGGTCTGCGCGCTTATCGCCGCCCATTTTAAGTTTATAAATTTTAGCTTTTGAAACGGCAGTAAGCCCAGTTTCTGAACCGGAAAAGAAAGCTGAGATTAGAATAAGGGTTATAATGCCGAGAATTTGTAATAGTGTGGATTCGTCCATTTTTTATAATGTCAGGTGTTAGGTGATTGGTGACAGGTGATGGGTATTAGGTAACAGGATATTTTTGTGAGTAAAGCAAATTAGAAATTCCCTATCACCTAAAACCCATCGCCTATTACCCAGACTAATGCATCTGCACAATTTCGTCCATAGAAACCTGGTTGCGTCCTGTATGTTTCGCAATATAAAGCCTTGTGTCTGCCTGCTTATATATATCTGCGATTTCAGGGATGTTTCCTCCCTTGGTTGATGCAACCCCTATAGATACCGTTGAGTGCACTGGTGTAACTGAATTTTCTACAAAGAAGCGGTGTTTGGAAACGGCCTTGCAAATCCTATCGGCAACCCAGTAAGCGCCATCTTCAGTAGTATCCGGCAGAAAAATGCCGAATTCTTTTCCATCAAGGCGGGAAAGAAGGTCGGTTTCACGGATACATGACATCATTACCCGGCTTGCCTCCACAAGTACTTTATCACCGGCATCATATCCCAGTTCGTCATTAATTTTCTTTAAATTATCAATATCAATCAGCAGGATAGAAAAATGCCTCTGTGAGCGGCGGAAGCGCTTTAGTTCGCTATCCAGCGAAGAAAAGAATGCCAGGCGGTTGGAAACGCCAGTAAGGACATCCATATTAGCTATTTTTACTATTTCATCCTGCACTTTTGCTTCGGCATTTACCCTGTCTGTTATATCCCTTAAAGAACCGATAGAGCCTATAACAGTACCTTTCTCATCAAACCATGGTGATGAAATATCGGTTACCCAGATTTTCCGCCCGTCTTTTGTCCTGATAAGATAGTCGGCCTGCCATTTATTATCATTACCGGCTTTTCTTGATTTCTCTAAATCTTCAAATGAAGATATGGTCTTCATGCCGTTATTGACCATCCTGGCTTCAATTATAAGGGAGCGGAAATTTATTTTTTTTAGCTCATCCGCAGAAAAGCCAAGAAGTTTTACTATAGCGGGGCTTACATATTCGTATGTCATGCTATTGTATCGCAGGCGATACACCGTATCAGAAGAATAAGAGGTAAGCATATCGATTTCATCGCGCATGTTATTTATTTTTGCGCATATGGGTAATACTTTTTTTAAATTTGCTGCCGCAAATAGAATCTTTCCAACGGATTTAGGAAAAAGTGAAGCCGAAGGGTAAAGGCGGTTTCCTCTGGAAGGGCTTGTATCTGAAATTGGGTAGGACATCAATATTATCTCCAAACAAATTTCTGCCTCCCCACCATATAACGTGGATTTCTTCAATGCAAGTACAATATATAGTGGAATATGATTTTATTTCCATTAAGCATCAGATAATTCTTAATAAATTAGCATTTGACCTTTCTGTAATTGGAAATTCGGAAGGAATTGTAGCATATTTAGGCATATACTCATTCTGTTTCAAGCTGCCGATTAGAATGCCTCGTCTTTTTTTGTTATATAAAAAATTAAATCTTTGAAATAGAG
>DITJ01000086.1 GCA_002422795.1 Alphaproteobacteria bacterium UBA6187
CTATAGTTTTTGAAGAAAAAAACTCGGGGAATGACGGGGAGTTCTTAAGTTAAATTGCTATAAGATTGGGATATTAAGAATTTTAAATCAACAATCTACAATCTTAAATCTTAAATTCAATTCCCCATCTCCTTAAATAACATTTCCTTCACTTCCTTGCAAACCTCATGGCTCTTATACTCAGTTCCCATAGGCATTAATTTCTTTACAGGAAGTGCCGTCCACACCACATTAGTTACAAAAACTTCATCGGCATTTTCAAGCTCTTCAATATTGAATATTCCTTCTATAACACCAGAAGGCCAAAGCTCAATTATAGAATCACGGGTTGTGCCTGCCAGTATTCCGGCATCAAGTGATGGTGTGTATAACTGCCCATTCTTAACCCAGAAAATATTGCTGGAACTGCATTCGCATATATGCCCATCAGTTGCAAGCAATACTGCTTCAAAGCAGCCATTTTCTTCCGCCTCCATCCGCGCAAGGGTAGAGCTTAGCCCTTGCATGGTTTTTGCCGCAGCAGGCAGGCATTCCTTGGGAATTTTTCGCCAGTTGCTTAAATATAAATCTATCGGGCTTTCAGGAATTTTAGGTAATGGCAATGCCTCCACCACAATCCCAAAATTATTTTCTTTGCCCGGTAAGTAGCCGGTTCCGCCAATCCCGCGGGTTATCATAATTCGCAGTGTGCCTTGGGTGATATTATTTTTCAGTAGTAAATCATCACATATTTTTGGTAAACTAGAAGTATCAGCGTTAATTTTCAGTAGTTTAAGGCTAATCGCAAGCCTTTCCATGTGCTTATGGAAACAATAAGGGCGGCCATTTACAACACGGATAGTTTCATAAACGCCATCACCGAATTTCAGGCCACGGTCGGCTATTGGCAGTCCTGCCTGCCCCTCTTGTAGTAACAAACCGTTTACATAGGTAAAATAGTTGTTTGCTTGCATTGGTTTATCCTGTATATGAACTGCTGTCAGGTGATAGGTATTAGGTGATGGGGAAGAAAACTCTAAAACAAATACCAACACCCATAACATAACACCCATTACCCTTCTTATACCTTATGAATCACTCCGTAAATAGCATAACATCATTACCGGCAGGTTTTTCATCGGTAATATCATTAAATGACCTGCGGGTTTATATAAATCTTGGTGTGGGAGAGGATGAAAGGAAGAATGTTCAGGAAGTAAATATCAGTTTCCAGTTTCTTTCAAAAGAGCAGCCAAGGGGATGCATTACAGATGATATTAATGATACGGTTTGTTACCATAAAATATCTGAAACAATAAAAAACTATTGTGGCAATAAAGAATTCAAACTATTAGAATTTTTGTGCAACGGCCTTTATAATGAGATAAAGAAAATCACCCCGCCTGCAATGAAAATTTGGGTGAAAGTTGAAAAATGCAAGCCCCCGATTGATAACTTAATTGGTGCTACCTCGTTTGAATATACGGATATCTGGCAATGATTATACTAGGCTTAGGTACAAATATCGGCGAAAGGCTTGCATATCTGGAATCGGCCATCCATCATTTAAGCGCAGTTTTAAATATTACTGCAATTTCCCCAATATATGAATCACCGGCATTATTAAAGTCGGATTCCCCGAAGGAATGGGATATCAGCTTCCTGAATATGGCAATTATGGGTGAAACAAATTTATCACCGCAAGAACTGCTAGCGCAAATAAAAGATATAGAAAAAAAAGTGGGCAGGCAGGATAGGGGCATATGGGCGCCGCGTGAGATTGATATTGATATACTGGCCTATGATTCATTAATCGTGGATGAAAGTGATTTAAAAATCCCGCACCAATATTTATGTGAGCGCGCATTTGCGCTATTGCCATTTGCTGATATTGCGCCTGATTGGTGTTATCCTGGTATGGGGGAAACTGCGCGTGAAATAGCAGAAGGCTTACCGACTAATCATTATACTAGTAAAACTTTATATGAAGTATTTGCAGGGTGAGTTTCGCGGAGTAGTTATATGAAAAAATCCTCAAAAATAATCGGCATATTAAACATAACCCCGGATTCATTTTCTGATGGTGGTCTTGCTGGCAACGTGCAGGCAATTATTGCTGCTGCGCAGAAACTTATTGAAGATGGCGCGGATGTTATAGATATCGGCGCTGAATCCACCCGCCCGGGCGCGCACCCACTTACCCACGAAGAAGAATGGCAGCGGCTTGCAGGCGTGTTGCCGCAAATATGTAAATTAGCAAAAGAATCTGGTGTGCTAACCAGTATTGATACGCGCCATGCCCAAACTGCCAGTAAAGCAATTATTGCAGGCATTGACTGGGTTAATGATGTAAGTGGCGGCAGCGATGCGGCAATGTTAAAAATTCTGGCTGGGTGGCAGGGCAAGGTGGTTATAATGCATAATCTTGGCATTCCTGCTGATAAAAATATTACCATTCCCAAAAGTGAAGATGCGGTTGCAATTATATATGAATGGCTGGAAGAAAGGCTGGTTTTATTAGAGAAAGCCGGGATTGTTAGAGGCCGTGTGATAATTGATCCAGGCATAGGCTTTGGTAAAACTGCGCAGCAATCGTGGGAAATTATAAATAATATAGCAGTGTTTAAGAAGCTTGGTGTGGAAATTTTTGTCGGGCATTCGAGGAAGTCTTTCTTGAATGCAAGTGAGAATATTGTAGATAAAGATGCCGCAACTCTAGCAGTTTCAAAACAGCTTGCCAGGCAAGGAGTTGATTATTTGCGGGTGCATAATGTAGAGCTTCACATTAAGGAACTCTAAGAGGCCTGTAGCAAATTCACTATAGGGAATTATGCCTTCTTTTACGAAGGTTGTCGTGCGCCAGTCTCTCAAAGTCAACTTGAGGATGATAGAATTGTACCCTGCCATCAAATGCTCTACAAATCAGTAACTATCTCCTGCTACCCAACTCTTTCAGCCCCGCGCGGATTAGCAAATCCACCGGCATATTATCATTTATTGAAGATATTTTACTGATTGCGGTATAGGCATCACTGCGCGAATAACCAAGGCTTACAAGCGCAGCAATGGCATCGGCAATATCATTATTTTCAGCAATTTTTGTTGGCGAGGTGGTAAAACTATCCACACTTCCGGTAATGCTGAATTTATCTTTCAGTTCAGTTATAATGCGCTCAGCTATTTTCGGGCCAACGCCGGAGACGCTTTTAAATGCTGCCTTATCCTGGGATGCAATTGCAGTTGTAAGTTGCTGGGGATTAAAAGTGGAAAGAATTGAAAGCGCCATTTTACTTCCAACACCATTTACCTTGATAAGCAGGTTAAATGCCTGTTTTTCTTCAGCAGAGGCAAATCCATAAAGATGTATATGGTCTTCACGCACATGTGTTTCTATAAATAATGTGGCAACCTCGCCCTTTTGCGGCAGGTTACGCAAAGTATTGCTTGAGCAAAATGCGTTATATCCCACCCCGCCTACATCAACTATTACAGAATTTGTATCGATAGTATCAATAATTCCTTTTAGCTTACGTATCATTTTTATTCCTGATTTAATCAGTATATGGTGGTCTACGAGCCTATGTCATTCCAGATAGCAAGCTCGGCTAACTCATGAAAACGGCGAAAAGAAGCCTGTTTCGTGAGCAGCCTCCCTGGCTTCTGGAATGACAGCACCGACATGACCACACGCAATCTTTATACTCCTACCATCTCTATATCTTCGGCAAAGGTTTTTTAAGCAGCCAGTTTTTAACTACACTAATCTGGTCTTCTTCCATAAGCATAGGGGCGTGGCCCACACCTTCAAACTCAACTATTTCTATATTCGGTTTGCTGGTTTTCATTTGCTCAACTACTTCTTCTGTAAGAACATCAGATTTTTCACCGCGTAAGGTAAGTATCGGGCAGGTTATTTTATTCCAGATATCATATAAATTAACATCAGGGAAACCGGACTTTTTTTCACCCGGGATTATTTTAGTGAATATGCCTTTTAGCTTGCTAACCAGTTTTGGCGTTGGGACAATCTCAGGGTCGTAGGTGAATATATATTTACCGTTCAGCTTCTTGATAATACTGTATTTTACCAGATGCTTCCAATGCTCTTCCTTATTAATGCCAAAAGTAGCAAGACGGGTGCGAAGCGCCCTTTCCGCATCAATTTTATTATGGAATTGGTATGATGAGCCAACATAACTTAAAATGCGCTCAATAGCGCTTCCAGGAATAAGCGGGCCTATATCGTTAAGCACCAGCTTGGTAATTATGTGCGGATAGCGTGAGGCAACAATCATGCCTATTATGCCGCCCATTGAAGTGCCAACCCAGTTAATTCTTGATATACCTAAATGATCGAAAAGTTTAATAACATCAGCAACATAGGTTTCATAATCATACATGGATTTATCGCCAAGCCACTCACTTTTACCGCGCCCTACAACATCAATACATATAACGCGGTATTTATCCGCAAGTTCGCCCGCCAGATAATCAAAATCCCTGGAATTCCTGGAAAGTCCATGAACACAGATAACAATATTCGTGTTTTTTGGGTCACCCCATTCGCAATAGAAAAGGATATGACGGCCACGGTCATTATCGAAATCCGGTGATTTAAAGTAATTGAAACGTGGCTTTATATCTTTCATGTTTTTTTATAGGTTTGTAGTGAATGACTCTAAGAACAGTGCATCTTATTATAAATGAATGCACTTAAACAACTATATATTTACTATCTTACGTAGATTTACGAATATTTTTCCATCGTAAGACCTTTTAAATCAATTTCCGGCTCTTTACTGCTTATAATATCAGCAACAATGTTCGCACTGCCTGCAGATAATGTCCACCCCAACGTACCATGCCCGGTATTTAAATAAAAGTTGTTATATCCGGTTTTCCCTAAAATTGGTGTACCTTCCGGCGTGGAAGGGCGCAGGCAAGACCATTCTTTCGCATTTTCAACATCACCTGCATGAGGGAATAACTCATATACCATTTTCTTTAAGGTTGCCAGCCTCTCTTTATTTACAGAATCATCGTAGCCTGCAAATTCCGCAGTACCCGCCACCCTTAAAATATTACCAAGCCGGCTATATACTATTTTATTATATTGGTCGGTAATGCCTGCAAGCGGAGTTTTTTCCATATCCTTAATAGCAATAGATAAACTATAGCCCTTCATCGGGTAAATCGGCACGTTTATTCCGATTTTCCTTAATAATACCGGGCTTGAAGCACCAAGTGACATTACGAAATTATCCGCATCATACCTGCTTTTATCTGTAACTATCCCTGTTATTCTATCACCATCTTTAATGATTTCCTTGACTGTTTGCCCATAAACAAACTTTACACCCTTATTTATTAGATAATCGGTAAGGTTAATTGAGAATTGATTAACATCGCCAGTTGCATCTAAGGGAAAGAAAATACCACCGATTATTTTTGTAGGCGAATATTTAAGTGCAGGTTCTTTTTTCTCGCAATCTGCTCTGGTATGCAGGATTTCATAATCACAGCCTAGCTGCTTTTGGAATTCGGCTTGGGCAATATTTGCAGCCAGTGCTTCTTCATGGCGGAAGGTATGTACCGTTCCATGGTTAAGGTAAGAAAATTCTATACCGGTATCCTTCATAATATCTGCAAAACATTCCCTGCTATATAAAGCAAGGCGTAAGGTATCTTCTGTTGCCTCTTCTTTTTTCTTATCAGTGCAACGCCCTAAAAATGACAATGCCCATTTCCACATATTAATATCCGCACTTGGCCTGAAAACCAGCGGAGAATGCGCACTTATAAGCCATTTAGGAATTTTACGAAGCGCGGCAGGGCTTGCCCATGGCTCTGCATGGGAATAGCTGAGCTGCCCGCCATTAGCAAAGCTGCATTCGGCAGCGCTTACATTTTTGCGCTCAATTACCGTTACTTCATATCCAAGCTTATTAAGATAATAAGCGGTTGTAACACCAATAATACCGGCACCTAGTACGATTACTTTCATATTTTCCAATAGATAAGAATGTCAGAATATAAGAGTGTGAGAATTTGAGAGTATGAGAATGTGAGAATGTAAGCGAGAGTGAAAATATGAGTAATATTCTTACATTTTTCATACCCTTATACTCTTACATTCTCATATTCTAACGCTCTCATACTCTCACTTACACTTTTGCTGCACAGCTATATACATTTTTCATGTCAAATTTGCAATTATTTCAATTCTAAAATACAAGAAATATCTAAAAGTCATTAAACTTTTGACTTTCACTATGATTATTTCTATTATTTACTTATATTTCAACCCTTAAATATTAACCATGCCAGGCATTCCTTCTGAAATTGATGCATCTAAAGCCAAGGAAAGATTAGCAAATGCTATATCCCGTCTGGAAAATGCTATATCTGCTCGTGATAAAAAACTTGCATTCGAAGAAAAAGTCCGAGGTCAGGTTATTAAGGAGCTTGATAGTTATATCGCAAATCTTGCAACACTCTTAAATGCCAAAAAGAAGTAAACCATGCCAAAAATAAAGCTCAGCGTAGGCGGCAGGCCTTATGAAATCGCCTGTAACGACGGTGAAGAAGACCATATAAAGCAACTTGCAGAAAATCTTAATTCCCGGGTTGGGAAAATTGCCAAGAGCCTGCCGATTGCCAGTGAAAGTATGTTGCTGCTTGTTACAGCGCTGATGATGGAAGATGAAATAGGCACATTAAACAGTAACAAAGAAATCGTAAGCGCCAACAATGAAACACCCGCTTCCATCCCATATGATGATGAAGAAATAAAAGAGCGGATAAACCGCTGCGTGACCGACGCACTGCAACCTTTCACAGAAAAGCTGGAAGCGCTTGCAAATAGTTTAGAAGTCGAGTAGTATAATTTTAAGAATGGGGCGCTGCTGGGTTCGCAAGATATCGTTTCCCCAGAGGCAATAATCAAAATGAACGGGAGCTGTCCCTGGCTGGACTCAGGTCTGGCTATATGGCACCCACCTTAACATACTGGTCTCATTGGTGGACAGTATAATCGAACGGCTTTTGCAGTCCCATTCTTACCATATTCTTGCTGGCAGTATATATTGCTGGTATTTGCCTAGGGCATTGCATTTGGAAACAATCTGCACGAAGTAATAAATATGACGTCATTGCGAGCCACAAAGTGGCGTGGCAATCCAGACTATAGTAATTTAACTTAAGAATTCCCCATTCGTCATGGCCCGAGTTTGCACTTGCAAACTATAGGACCATCCAGATTTAAGACTGGATTCCCCTATAGTTTTTGAAGGAAAAACGAAGGCAATGACGGGGAATTATTAAAGTCAATTACTCCCACTAAAAGT
>DITJ01000052.1 GCA_002422795.1 Alphaproteobacteria bacterium UBA6187
TGGGCGGCGCAATGGATCTGGTTGCCGGTGTGAAAAGGGTGGTGGTGTTGATGACCCATACTACAAAAACCGGGGAGCCAAAAATACTCCATAAATGCTCATTACCGCTTACAGGGAAGAAAGTGGTTGATAGGATAATTACCGAACTTGCGGTGTTCGATATAACCCCTGAAGGGATGGTGCTGGTTAATCATGCGCCAGATGTTTCAATTGATGAAATAATACAAAAAACTGAAGCTAAATTTACTATATCACCTGATTTGAAAATAGCTGATATGGTTAGGGTGGCGGGGTAGTTTTGGTATAGCCACTTTATATCTAGATGCGCCAAAATATAAGGACTTTTACTTCTAGAGAGTTTGTAAAGTTTTACTTATGGATTGTTGATTTAAGAGACCCTCACCCTAACCCTCTCCCAGAGGGAGAGGGGAATTTCTTACCGAATTTTCTTAATAAGATATAGACTTACCTTGGTAGTTTAATCTTTATCTTATTACTAAAATACGCAAAGGAAGTTCCCTCTCCCTCTGGGAGAGGGTTAGGGTGAGGGTCCCTTAATGCCTTTCATTAAGAATAACTCTATATATTATAATTTCATTATCTTACTCGCACTAAAAACCTGCGCTTGCACTAAATTTATGTACCATATGCCCACCTTACAACAAATACTAATCACCGCTAAACAATCCTTGCGCGAAGCAGGGGTGGAATCTGCATTTCTTGATGCGGAATTGCTGCTTGCCCATGCGCTGGAAAAAAGACGTGAATTTGTGATAGGCAATCCTGAATATAAATTAACTGAAAGTGAAGCTGATATTTTCAATGATTTTATAAGCCGCAGGCAAAACCGCGAGCCTGTTGCTAAAATTATCGGCAAAAAAGAATTCTGGGGTCGTGAGTTTACAGTAAGTGGTGCTACCCTTGATCCCAGGCCAGATAGCGAAACTATAATTGAGGCTGTTTTTGAGCTTTTCCCGGATAAAAATGCTGCATTAAAGGTGATTGATTTTGGCACTGGAACAGGTTGCCTGCTTCTTACTATATTGGCAGAATATCCGAACTCACTAGGTATAGGGGTTGACCTTTCTGAAAATACACTAAATATAGCAAAAAATAATGCCGGGAAATTAGGGCTTGCAAAACGCGGTGATTTCATATTAAATAACTGGGCAGGGGGAATAGACGGGAAATTTGATCTTATTATAAGTAATCCCCCCTATATAAAAAACTCCGATATAGAACATCTTGCGCCAGAAGTTTCAATGCATGAGCCATATTTGGCACTTGCAGGTGGAGATGATGGTCTTGATTGTTACAGGTTACTTGCACCCAGTTCCAAACATCTTCTTAATAAAGAAGGATATATAGTTTTTGAATTCGGTATGGGGCAGGAAAATGATGTCAGGAACATCATAAAGCAAGCAGGAATGCAGTTTATTTCATTTAGAAATGATATGGCAGGTGTGCCAAGATGTGTGGTAGCTAGTTACTAGTAGCTAGTAAGATTAAGTATTTCAAATTAAGTAATTTAGCAAAAGCTAGTAACTAGCAACTAGCGACTAGCAACTAATCTTTTTCAACAATAATATCTAAGGTAATATGAGAACAAATTATAATGATTCTTCAAACCGTGGGGGCAGGTACCCTAAAAGAACAAATGGCGGCAGTGGCGGCGGCGGTAGTAATGGTGGCGGCGGTGGCAGAAGGCCTCAGCAAGGAAGAAGAAGCCCAGGGCAGCATTCAAACGGTGGCGTGGTAAATATTTCAAGCGTTTCTGCAACACGCAATAAATATCTGGATCTTGCAAAGGAAGCCCTTTCAAATGGTAACCGCGTGGAAGCTGAAAATTATTACCAGCATGCTGAGCATTACAGTAAAATGTTAAGCGCGGCAATGTTGAATAAAAAGGAGCGTGAGGAAAGCGCAGGCGGTTCGCATAACCACCAGAGGCGCCATAATAACCAGGGTAATAGCGAAAGCAATGAACAGCGAGCGCCACAGGAAGAAAAAACTGATAAGGCGGAAATTTCTGATAGTAACGTAGCTCAGGATAATCAAGCAACAAACCAGCCGCTTATACAATAAAGCGAATTATAAAAGTGTAAGTTGTTAGTCTAAGTGCAAGTGTTTCATTGTATTATTTGCACTAAAAGCATACACTTGCACTGAAATTTATGAGAGCCTATTCTTACTGATTGGCATAATATACTTCCACGCCTATGGAAGCATTCGATTATTCCACGATTCCACAAATGACGATAATGTGGTTGACATGTGCTATGTTTTAAAGTAAAACACTTTTAAATTAAAACTAATAGGAGGCATCAGTGCTCAAAAATATTTTTGCAATTCCGGCGATTATAGCATCTGCAGCAGTTTTTTCGGCTGTCGGTTCTTATGCTGGTGACCAGGTGAGGGTGGTTGGTTCATCAACTGTTTATCCATTTACAACTGTAGTTGCTGAGGAATTCGGTAAATCCGGGTTTAAATCCCCGATAGTTGAATCAACAGGTACTGGTGGAGGATTTAAATTATTCTGCGGTGGTGTTGGTGAGAATTTTGCTGATGTTGCAAATGCTTCCCGTGCGATAAAAGATAGCGAAAAAGAACTCTGCGCAAAAAATGGTGTTACCGACATAACCGAAATAAAAATAGGTTATGATGGTATCGTGCTTGCAAATAAAGCAAAATCAGTGCGTTTTAATGTAACCAAGCAGCAAATTTTCCTTGCCCTTGCAAGAAAAGTTCCAGTTAACGGCAAGCTTGTAGACAATAAATATAAAAGCTGGAATGAAATAGATAAATCCCTTCCTGCTAAGAAAATAGAAGTTTATGGCCCACCTCCAACATCTGGAACCAGGGATGCATTCGCGGAAATGGTTATGGATGAAGCTTGCGAAAAGATACCTGAATTTGCAAGTGCTTATACTGATAAAGATGAGCGCAGGAAAAATTGCCAGTTAATCCGTGAAGATGGTGTTTTCATTGAAGCTGGTGAAAACGATAACCTTATAGTGCAGAAACTTATTAATAATCCTGATGCACTTGGTATATTCGGATATAGCTTCCTGGAAGAAAATGAAAACCAGATTCAAGGCAGCCTTATAGCTGGTGTTGAGCCTGGCTTTGATACTATCTCAAGTGGCAAATATTCCATTGCAAGGCCGCTTTATATTTATGTGAAAAATGCAAATATGGCTGTTACTAAGGGATTAGCTGAATTTGTAAAAGAATATGTAAGCGATAAAGCTTTAGGCGCAACAGGATATTTATCCTTTAAAGGATTAGTTCCTATGAAGCCGGAAGAATTGAAGCAAATACAAGATAAAGTAGCTGAAAAAGTAAAATAATAAGGAAAGGTGTCTGGTTTTAGGGAATGAAATCACCTATAACCAGACACCTGTAACCTGTTCCCTGGTACCCAATGACTTCTACTCTTATAAGCAACAGTAGCAGCAGCAATGCTAAAATTGAAAGAATAGCAAGAAAAGTGCTGTTCTTTTCAGCAAGCATTTCTATTGCTATAACGGCTATGATAATTATATCTGTCCTGTTTGAGTCAATACGCTTTTTCAGCCATGTATCTATTAGCGAATTTTTATTCGGTACTTCATGGAGCCCTCAAACTGCGCTACGGGCAGACCAGGCAGGCAGTTCCGGTTCTTTCGGTGCTATACCTGTATTTTTAGGCACATTCATCATAACAATAATTGCAATGTGCGTTGCAACCCCTATCGGCCTTTTTTCTGCAATTTATATATCTGAATACGCGCCCAACAAGCTCCGCAATAAATTAAAACCGGCACTTGAAACCTTAGCTGGAATCCCTACCGTGGTTTATGGTTATTTTGCGGTTACTATTATTGCACCTTTTATAAGAAGCACAGGTGCATCAATGGGACTTAATATAGCATCCGAAAGTGCCCTTGCTGCCGGGTTTGTTATGGGTATCATGATAATCCCGTTTATTATGTCACTTTCTGAAGATGCAATAAATTCTGTGCCTTATGCACTAAGGGATGCCTCACTTGCACTTGGTGCAACGAAATCTGAAACAATAAAACAAGTTATATTACCCGCAGCATTCCCTGGAATTATGAGCGCTATAATACTTGGTACATCCCGCGCAATTGGTGAAACCATGATTGTGGTGATGGCTGCAGGGCTTGCCGCAAACCTTACAATTAACCCGCTTGCATCAGTTACAACTGTTACTGTGCAGATAGTTACCCTGCTAACAGGGGACCAGGAATTTGACAGCCCAAAAACATTAGCAGCCTTTGCCCTTGGCCTTACATTATTTTTAGTAACACTTATGCTTAATTTTATTGCCCTTAAAATAATAAAAAATCATAGGGTTAAATATGGATGAGATTAAAAAGAAATTAAAGAAAATCGATAGGCGTCGTAAGGCTTTTAAAAAGCTTATGAAAAGGCAGGCTATTTATAGCCAGATTGAGCTTAGTGTTGCAAAAAGAAGAAAAACTGAGGAGCGATTCAAGGCTTACGGCATTGCTGCGGTTTCCGTAGCATTAATCTTTATGGCTGTGCTGTTCTTTAATATAATCAGTAAAGGCTATACAGCTTTCCAGCAAACGCAAATCATGTTGCCGGTTACAATATCTGAAAATGACGCTGCAAGTGGTAATTACCAGCCATCCTTGCTTTTGGCCATGCAGGGATTATTTCCTGAAGTGGCAGAAAATATTGTTGCCAGGCAGTTATTACCTTTGATAAGTAAAGGCGCTACAGAAAACTTACGGGAAGTTCCTGCCGGTAATCCAAAAGAAATCTGGCTTCCGGCATCCTCATCTGTTGATATGCTGATAAAATCAGATATGAAAAATTTTGGCAGGCTTAAACCTGCGCAAATAGAATGGGTTAAGTTTTTAGACCAGAATGGAAGGGTTCGTAAGGTATTTAACACTGCTTTCTTTACCTCCGGTGATTCACGTGAGCCTGAAATGGCAGGTGTGCTTGGCAGTATGGTTGGGTCTGTGCTTGTTATAATATCATGTATGCTGCTTGCTTTTCCACTGGGCACTATGACTGCGATATATCTTGAAGAATTCGCCCCGAAAAATAAACTTACTGAATTTATAGAAATTAATATTAATAACCTTGCGGCAGTACCATCAATTATTTTTGGATTGCTTGGCCTTACAGTATATTTACAGTTTATGGGAGTTCCGCGTTCAGCGCCACTTGCGGGCGGTTTAACTTTAGCACTTATGGCACTTCCGGTAATTGTAATTGCCACAAGAACATCGATAAGGGCTATACCGCAAAATATAAGAGATGGTGCAAGCGCCCTTGGAGCAAGCCATTTACAGGTGGTTAAGCACCATGTTCTACCACTTGCAATGCCGGGAATAATGACTGGTACTATTTTAAGTATCGCAAGGGTAATGGGCGAAACCGCACCGCTTATTATGATTGGTATGGTGGCGTTTATAGTAAATGTGCCGACTGATTTCCTTTCTCCTGCAACGGCAATGCCGGTGCAGATATATTTATGGTCAGATAGCGCCGAGCAAGGGTTTATTGAAAAAACATCCGCATGTATAATCGTGCTGCTGGTGCTGCTTGCATTGATTAATGCAGTTGCGGTTTATTTGCGGAAGAAATTTGAGGTAAGGTGGTAAGTAGGTAGAGTGTAAGAGTGTAAGAGTATGAAATTATGAGTAAAAGTATCAAGTAGAGCAAGGCATCTTCACTTACATTCTTACACTCTCATACTCTCATACTCTCATACTCTAATTAAGGAGTGAAAATGGCTAATAAAACAATGATGTCGGCAAAAAAACTGAGTGTCTTTTATAGTGCTAAACAGGCCTTGTTCGATATTAATATGGATATAAAAAAGCATAAGGTAACGGCGCTTATCGGGCCTTCTGGCTGTGGTAAATCCACATTCCTGCGCTGCCTTAACCGCATGAATGATACTATCGAAAACTGCCGCATTAAAGGTATTGCTGAGCTTGATGGCGAGAATATCTATGATGAACAGGTAGATGTAGTAGTGCTGCGCTCCAAGGTGGGCATGGTATTCCAGAAGCCTAACCCGTTCCCGAAAAGTATTTATGATAATGTAGCTTACGGCCCACGCATCCATGGCCTTACCCGTAATAAGGAAGAGCTGGATATAATAGTGGAAAAAAGCCTGAAAAGGGCAGGGCTTTGGGAAGAAGTGAAAGACCGCTTAAATGATATGGCAACCGGGCTTTCTGGCGGTCAGCAACAGCGTTTATGCATAGCCAGGGCAATTGCAATAAAGCCCGAAGTTATATTGATGGATGAACCATGTTCAGCGCTTGACCCTATAGCTACGGCCATTATTGAAGAATTGATAAAAGAACTAAAAGAAAAATTCACCATAGTAATGGTTACACATTCCATGCAACAGGCGCGCAGGGTTTCCGACTTCACCGGATTTTTCCATATGGGTAATTTAATAGAATTCGGTGAGACCAGTAAAATATTTGAAAACCCGGAACATGAACAAACTTCAGATTATATTAATGGAAAGTTTGGTTGATAAACCTACTTTCCATTAATACTCCACTCTACCTTGGCTGAATGATGTTTGTAGTTGCCGGACATGACGGGCATTCACAATCAGATGCACATCCTGTAAGTATTGTAAGCAATACAAGCGGTATTGCGCATATGCGTAGAAAATATTGCATAAATTTTCCCTTTGTTTGATTAATGAGCCTAAGTTTTGGATAATGCTGTCATTCCAGAAGCCGGTTTTCTCCAGAATTTTCTTCAAATTCTGGTAAGAAAAGGGAGCCATCTGGAATCCAGGTCTTTCTAAAATTAAGAACTGGATTCCAGATATTAAGAAAACATTGGATTTGTAAAGTAACAAATCCAATGTTTTCTAAATTCTGGAATGACACTGCCCGATATTTCAACCGGTTATAAGAATCATTATCCGTTACTTAGGTTAAATATTAATCATAATCATGGCTTTTGCTGCCTGCTTTTGCATGGCCTGCAGGATCACCATGCCAGCCGCGACCAGGGCCTTTAGGTGCTTCATCCTTGCTTTTCTTCTGGCGAGTGGAAGAAGGTGAAGATGAAGAGCGCGGGGAAGAACTTTTCCTGCTATCATCACGATCTTCTGATTGTCTGGATCGGTTTTCTTCTCCCCTTTCTTCCATATTACGTGCGCGGCTTTCTTCATTGTTTTCTTCTGCTTGTGGTGCAGAATTTTGATTATTACTCATGATTGACCTCCATTTAATTGTAAGAAAAATAGACTTTTAGACGTTTCGTCAGATTAGTAGTGAATAGATAAATTTTCTATTTAGAGTTTTTAAGAAAGAATAATGCTTTCATATCTGTATTTTAGAGTTGCTAGCGTTTTTATGGTACCTAACGCTATATGTTTGAAAAGATATTAATGTGTGAATTATAAGAACAAATATCAGTAGCACTTAAAATAATCTATCTTGATAATAATCAAATACTTAAGTTGCGACTAATTTTAAGTTAGGCATTCTTATAAAACAAATCAGGAGTAAAAAATGGCAATAGTACAAAAGTTCTTCCTTACCCTTGCGGTAATAATTTCGCTAGGTTCGATAAATCCTGCAAATGCGGCAACATCGCAGGATTTGGATAAGGATTCAAAGCAGGCACTACAGAAACTTTATGAAACAAACTCCCTTGCCAAGAAAATTTCCCAGAGCGCAAAAGCTATTCTTATATTTCCAAATATTGTAAAGGCTGGCCTTATATTTGGCGGAGGTTATGGGGAAGGTGAGCTAATAAAAGGCGGAGCGGTTGAAAATTATTATAATTCGGTTACTGGTTCCTGGGGGCTGCAAGCTGGGGCACAATCATACGGTTATGTTATGTTTCTTATGACTGATAAGGCTTTAGATTATCTGGATAAGTCACGTGGCTGGGAAATTGGCGTAGGCCCTACTGTTGTTGTGGTTGATGCAGGTGTTGCAAAAAATATTTCAACAACAACACTGAAAGAAGATGCTTATGCGTTTATCTTTGACCAGCAGGGATTAATGGCTGGAATTAGCCTTGAAGGTACAAAAATTAGTAAAATTAAACGCTAATAATATATAGATAACCCGGGAAATTTCCGGGTTATCTATTGAAGTGCTATTGAGCCTGAGTTTTGGATGGTATAGCTAATTGATTCTATAACTGGACGAATTATTAAAGTTCTTTGGAATTGTCATCCCGGAACCTAATGATTTCTAAAGAATTTATGAAGTATAAATTCTAAGAAATCCTAAATCCAGGGATGACTGAACTTAAGCATTTCATCCTATGATAAGTAAGGAATGTCCAGATATAAAGTTAATTTGCTATATCTAATGCATGGCAATCCAGGAATATAACAATAAACTACATACTTATTATTATATTTTTATGTCTGGATTGCCACGGCGCTTCGCACCTCGCAATGACGTACTTTTAAATGCAATTACTATGGTTTCTAGTAAATTATTGATAAAGAGGAAGATCTGGCGCGCCCTCTCCCAAGGGAAGAGGGTTTCTTCCTATTGCCTTATAGCTACCCAACCATAACCTGTGCAAGCTGTAACTGCAAATTATCTTCAGCCTGTTTTATATCCATAGATTTATTTTTATCTCTTGAGCAAAAAGCAAAACTTTTTGCCAGGCGTTCATTTAAAGCATCATCAATAAGCGATGTTCCGGCAAAAACGTCTAGCATTTCTTCCATTTTACCATTGCAATGCAGCACTAGGTCGCAGCCTGCTTTCAGGGATTTTTCAGCGCGCTCCTTAAAGCTACCACCAAGTGCTTTCATAGAAAGATCGTCAGAAATTAATATGCCGCCAAAACCTATTTCATTACGGATTAAATTTATAACTTTGGATGAAAGTGTGGCAGGATTTTCAGTATCAATTGCAGTATAGGTAATATGCGCAGTCATTGCCCATGGAATATTTGCCAGCTTTTCAAAAACCAGGAAATCAGTTTTGCGAAGTTCCTCTAATGATGCATCCACAACAGGCAGGCTTTCATGGCTATCAGCCTTTGCCCTTCCATGCCCTGGAATATGTTTTAAAATTGGTAACACGCCACTATCGGCAAGTCCCATTGCCATCTGGCGGGCAAGCTGCGCAACTTTTTCAGGGTCACCGCCGAAGCTGCGGTCGCCTACTATGTCGTGCGCTCCTTCAAAAACCAGGTCGCAAACTGGTGCACAATCTACATTTATACCAAGTTCATATAATTCTTCACCGATTAGGCGTGCATTCATATAATTTGCCTGTTTTGCAGCATCCATATCTTTGGCTGCAATATCAGCAAAACATTTTGCCGGCACGGATTTGCGCCAGTGTGGAGGCCTCAGCCGCGCCACGCGTCCACCTTCCTGGTCTATAAGGATTGGGCAGTCCCACTCTACGCATTCTTTTAATTGCCGGATAAGGTTCTTAACTTGCGTAGGGTTGTCAATATTCCTTTTGAACAGGATAAAACCAAGCGGTTTTTCCTTCATAAAGAAATTACGTTCATCATTACTTACTTCCAGCCCCTCAAGGCCGACTATTACTGCTTTACTTCCCAACAAAGAAACACCCCTGCTTTTTATCTGTTAATTTCTGGCATACTTTCCTGGCATCAGATTCACTCTTAAAACCGGAAAGCTGCAATCTATAATACACACCTTTATCACCAAGGTCAGCTTTTTCAATATAATCTTTTAAATCTTTTATTATATCAGGAAATTTTTTCTTCATTACTTTTAAACTGGCGCTGGCATCACCTTCCGAACGGTAAGAACCAAGCTGCACTTTATATCCTGTATTAGCTTTTTTGTTCTTGCTTGGGTCGGGGGCTTTTTTTACAGATGCAACATCGATTATATCTGCCGTGGTTACTTCTTTTATCTGTACTTTTTCAATTGGCTTTGATTCCTGTTTTATCTCTTTTTCCGGAGAGATTCCATCAGGATTTTTATCCTGTACTACGATATTTTCAATTGGAGCCGGTATGGGGGGAGTGCCAGCGGCAGGAGCAACAGAAGGTGCAATATCAGCCTTTACTTGCGGAGCCGGAGTATTTTGCACCAGCGCTATTGGTGCGCTATCTATTTTAGCTACTTCTGCTGCTACAGCTCGTTCCGGGATAGTAGTATCTGTTTCCACGGCAGGAGTTTTTTCAGGAATCTGGCTTATAACTTCTGGCTGTGGCGGTGCCTGCTTTGCAATATCTTCACGCGATATTGGCTCTTCCGGCTCGGGCAGAATTTTGGCGTCGCTTATAGCTTTATCGGTATCTTTACCGGAGATTGCATCATAAATCTTTTTATCGCGGTTGATAATTTTCATCCCGCCCGGATCTTCAGGTTTTTCCCTTAGTAAATCGGTACTGGCTTTTATAACCATTAATTCAGAGTCACTTTTGCTTATAGCGAATTTATCCGTATACCAGGAATAGGCGACAAAGCCGATTATAGCGATAATAAGAATCGGAAGCGCAAACCTGAAACGCTCAAAAAAACCTGGCTCATCATGGTCATCATAATATTCGTCAGGATGTGGTTCCTGCATCTCAGGTTTTTTAGGCTCAAATTCGCTGAGTCTTCTTTGTTGGAGGTCTTTACGGTTAAATTCTTGCATATAAATTAGTAGTTAGTTGCTGGTTACTAGTTGCTAGCAATAAGATTCTAGAAGCTAATCACTAGTAACTAGCGACTAGTAACTAGCAACTTTTCCCTACATCTCATTTAAAGGTTCAACATTAAATATAAATAATCCCGATGCTATCACCTTCGTCATTGCATCTAAACAGGCAAGGCGAGCGGCAGTAAGTTCAGGCTGGTCTTTGATTATAAAGCGCATAATAGCATTATCCTTGCCTTTATTCCAGAGCGAATGGAAATTTGCGGCCAGTTCCTGCAAATAAAAAGCAATACGGTGTGGTTCACAGGCAATTGCGGCGGCTTCTACCACACGCGGCCATGAAGCCATTATTTTTATTAACTGCAATTCATCTTCGGAAGTAATGTTATTCATGATTTCCGGGGAGATTTTTTTGTATAATGAATAAGCCCCAGGTGCATCTTTATGAGCGTTACGTAATACCGATTGCGCCCTTGCATAAGCATATTGCACATAAAATACCGGGTTATCTTTAGATTGCTCTTTGGCAAGTTTAAGATCGAAATCCAGCACCATATCGTTCTTGCGGGTTAGCATAATGAAACGAATAACATCCTTGCCCACTTCATCTAGCACATCGCGAACGGTGGTGAATGTGCCAGCGCGTTTAGACATTTTCACCGGTTGCCCATCTTCCATGAAATTCACAAGCTGGGAGATTTTTACATCAATGGTTGCCTGCCCATCAGATAAAGCTTTTACCGCAGCTTGCAGCCTTTTAACATAGCCGCCATGGTCTGCGCCCAGCACTATAGCCATTTTATTTGCACCGCGCTCTATTTTATCCAGGTGATAAGCAATATCGGCTGCAAAATATGTATAGCTTCCATCGGATTTCTTTAATGCCCTGTCTACATCATCGCCAAAATCTGTGGCTTTGAATAAGGTTTGCTCACGCGGCTCCCAATCTTCCGGGGCTTTGCCTTTCGGAGCTTCAAGGACTCCCTGGTAAAGCAGGCCTTTTTTATCCATTACTTCCAAAGCATCTTCAATGCGGCCTTCATCCTTCAGCTTCTTTTCAGAAGTAAATACATCATGGTGTATGCCCAGATCTGCCAAATCGTTTTTAATCATGATTAGCATGGAATCAACTGCAAAGCTGCGCACGAGCGGTAGCCATTCGCGCTCTTTCATGGCTATTAAATCCTTGCCGTATTTATGCGCGAGCGATTCACCAACTATTTTTAAATATTCGCCCGGATAAAGCCCCGTTGGTATTTCAATAGTTTCCCCAAGAGCCTCGCGGTAACGCAAATATGCTGATTTTGCAAGCACATCAATCTGCCCGCCAGCATCATTAATATAATATTCCTTGGTAACATTATAACCGGCTTTCAGTAGCAATAATGCCAGTGCATCACCATAAACCGCACCGCGTGCGTGGCCTATATGCATTGGGCCTGTGGGGTTTGCCGATACATATTCGATATTATAACCCTGGCCTTTGCCTAAATTAGAATTACCGTAGCCGATACCTTCCTTTAATATATCAAATACTATCCTGTGCCATATTTGTGTATGCAGGCGAATATTGATAAAGCCCGGGCCTGCCACTTCTACGCTTAATACTTCATCAAAGCCACGGATTATAACCGCAATTTCTTCGGCAAGATCACGCGGGTTGCGTTTATTGGCTTTAGCCAGCACCATGGCGGCATTGGTGGATAAATCACCGTGCGAAGGGTCACGCGGTGGCTCCACAGTTATATTGCTGGATGATGATATGTCGCTTAAGCTGCCTTCAGCAGAAAGCACATCCACTACAATAACAATTCTGTTTCTGAATATTTCAAATATGTTCATTTCAATCCCATAGGGTGGTGATTTTCAGACAAAAAATCGCTATAATACTGATTCCATTTCATTAATCAAGCCGCACTCCTTATAAACATAAAAATTTAAAGTTTGTAATATTTCTTTAATAAAACTAGTATATAATGAGTTTATAGGAGAAATTAAACGTGGCATATTCAGGTACAACATCAGCAAATACTTTATCCGCAAGTGGCGAAGCAGCTGTTGTGTATCCGTATTCTTTCTATGAGGAAGGCCACTGGAGTAAAAGGAATCCTTCAAAACGCCCAATTTCCCATGTATCCGAAATTATAAATGCAGATAATTTAAGTGGAAACACCACCACTAGCCAGGATGAAAAGCCTGAAGGTTACTGGACTAACAGATATACTTCAAAGAATGTAACTTCCTATGTAGCAATGCTTTCTGAACAAAGAGGTGATTCGGGAAATGTTGGCGGTAGTTTTGTTGACCAGATCAGTGGGCGCAAGCGTAATCTGGAAGAATTGGAACCGAATGGAAATGTAAAAACCGATAAAGAAGTTGTGGTAGGCCGTAGCCGCAGTATCGAGAAAGATCCGTATAAAAGCCGTGAAATTGATAAGTCACAGATGAAAACGATAGAATTCGTAAAGCGTAATGATGAAGTTGTGGCTGAAAGAAAAGCAGCACCTGCTATAATTGAAGAAACTATAAAGCATATTATACGCGAGAAAGAACTTGAAAGGCAGGGCATATTGCCTGCAAGAAGAGATAATCATTCAATCTTTTCTCTGTAGTATATAGCTATCCAATTTTCAGAAATTATGCGCCGATTATAGTCTCATTTATTTCTGCTTAGTATCTCTTCGATTTACTATGGACTTGCCCCCAGAGCAGTTTATACAATCGCATATTTAATTAGATTGCCCGCTAACAAAACCTTCAGTCGCTCTTCTAGCCATTTCACCTTGATTATTCTGCTAATAACCCTATTATCACTTTCGTGCGGTACAGGAATGCGCCTTAGTCAAACAAAATAAACAGGTTACCTGGCATTGATACATATAGAAACAGCGATTCTGGACAAAATAAAAAAGCCCGGCGATATTCATAATCTTGATATGGATGAACTGGTGACTCTTGCTCGCGAAGTGCGGCAGGAAACGATACTTGCTGTATCGAAAACCGGCGGGCATCTTGGCGCGGGGCTTGGGGTTGTTGAGCTTACCGTTGCCCTTCACCATGTATTTAATACCCCGAAGGATAAAATCATCTGGGATGTAGGCCACCAGGCATACCCACATAAAATACTGACAGGCAGAAGGGATAGAATCCACACCTTACGGCAGCCAGAAGGACTTTCCGGTTTCACTAAACGCCTCGAGAGCCAGTATGACCCATTCGGTGCAGGGCATAGCTCCACTTCAATTTCAGCCGCACTCGGCATGGCGGTTGCCCGCGACCTTAGCGGCGATAATTTTGAATCAATTGCAGTAATCGGCGATGGCGCGATGAGCGCAGGCATGGCTTATGAAGCCATGAATAATGCCGGAGCCATGCACACACGTATGATTGTAGTATTAAATGATAATAAAATGTCGATTGCCCCGGCAGTTGGCGCTATGAGCAACTATCTTTCCCGCCTGATTTCTTCCAAGCCATATTTAACTTTGCGCAATATGGCTAAAAAGGTTGCTGAGCATTTGCCAGAAGCTTTGGAAAAGGCAGCGCGTAAGGCCGAACAATACACCAAGGATTTCTGGGCTGGTGGTAATTTCTTTGAAGAAATGGGCTTTTATTATGTTGGCCCGATTGATGGGCATAATTTATCCCATCTTGTGCCAATCCTAAAAAATATTAAGAATGACCACAGCATAAAGCGTCCCATTTTGGTACATGTGGTAACTGAAAAAGGCCATGGATTTGATGTTAATGGCGCCGAGTGCGAAAAACTACACGCGGTTGCTAAGTTCGATGTAAAAACGCGCGAGCAGAAGAAAGCAGTTGCTTCAGCCCCTACTTACACAAATGTTTTTGCAAATTCATTGCTGCATGAGGCAAGGAAGGATAATAAAATAGTGGCAATAACTGCCGCCATGCCTTCTGGCACAGGTCTTGATAAGTTCGCAAAAGAATTCCCCAGCCGCTCTTTTGATGTAGGCATTGCCGAGCAACATGCGGTAACTTTTGCCGCAGGGCTTGCGTGTGAAGGTTTTAAACCGTTTTGCACTATATATTCCACCTTTTTGCAGCGTGCTTACGACCAGGTGGTGCATGATGTAGCAATACAGAATTTGCCAGTGCGCTTTGCTATAGATAGGGCAGGGCTGGTTGGCGCGGATGGCCCAACCCACGCTGGTAGTTTTGATGTAACATTTCTTGCCGCGCTTCCTAATATGGTGGTTATGGCGGCATCAGATGAAGCGGAACTGGCGCAGATGGTTGCAACCGCAGCAGCTTATAATGAAGGCCCGATAGCCTTCCGTTATCCACGTGGGGAAGGCACTGGCGCGGTGATTGACACAAACCCGCAGCCACTTGCAATCGGCAAAGGAAAAATTATCTGCGAAGGCAGTGACGTTGCAATTTTATCATTCGGCACGCGCCTTGCCGAGAGCATAAAAGCAGCAGAAATACTGAAAAAAGAAAATATTTCGGTAACGGTTGCTGATGCCCGCTTTGCAAAGCCGCTGGACGCAGAATTAATCACCAAACTTGCTAAAACACATAAAGTGCTTATCACTGTTGAAGAAGGCTCGGTTGGCGGTTTTGGCTCGCATGTACTACAGTTCCTCACCGATAATGACCTGCTTAATAAAGGCCTGAAAGTAAAAGCCCTCTGCCTGCCTGATTATTATATAGAGCAGAACAACCCAGATGTTATGTATGATGAGGCTGGGCTTAATGCTGGGAATATTGTGGAAACTATTCGAAGCTTAAGCGGCAATTCGAAAGTTAAAGCGCTATATTAAGGATATTAAACTGTATCACCCTATAATTTTACTGCGTAAAATTCGGGTGATGACTGGGCATTCTTAAGTTAAGTTAAATTACTATAAGTCCAATTTATTTATACCCAATCTTACCGATAAAATCCTTTTCCGCTATTTCCACAATAGCGCCACGCGGAAGGGCATCCAGCTTGAATGGGCCGTATTCAGTACGGATAAGCCTGCTTACCTCAAGCCCGGCATGATAAAGCAATTTACGCACTTCGCGGTTTTTGCCTTCTGTTACAGTTACATCCAGCCAGAAATTATCCCCGGTAGATTTTTCCAGTTCAATTAAAGCCGGTTCGTATTTAATGCCTTCAATTGTAATTCCTTGCCTGATTTCTTCAATCACCCGCATGTTTAAGCTGCCATAGCCACGGGCGCGGTATCTTCTGGAAAGGGCATTTGCAGGTAGTTCCATGTGTCGTGCAAGGCCGCCATCATTAGTGAGCAGCAGTAACCCTTCAGAATTATAATCCAGCCTGCCAACAGTCACAACGCGCGGCAATGCTTTTGGCAATAAATCAAAGATTGTAGCCCTACCTTCAGGATCTTTATTAGTGGTAAGGCAGTTTCTTGGTTTATGGAATATCCATAACCTGGCTTTCTCAATATGTGGCAGAAATTTGCCATTTACCATGATTTTATTACTGGCATTAACCTTAATGGCAGGGCTATCTATTACCTTGCCGTCGATCTGTACCTTGCCTTCGCTAATCAGCACTTCTGCCGCGCGGCGTGAACATATTCCCGCCCTTGCAATTACCTTCGCAACCCTTTCGCCTTCGCCAATACCACTCATATTAAAAATATTCCCAAAATTACATGACATTCTCTAAAAGCCGCACTATAAAGCATTTAGTCATTAGTTGTTAGTTATTAGTTCGTTGTAATTAGAATTAATAACCAACAACTAAGAACCAAGAACAAATAACTAAGGAAAATTATATGGTTGAACGTGCAGTAGAGGCAGCAAGTGTGGCAGGAAGTCTGGCGGTTCATGATCTTTCTGTATGGGGTTTGATAGCCCAGGCAGATATGGTGGTTAAGCTGGTAATGCTATTTTTATTGATAGCATCTTTATGGTCATGGGCCATTATATTTGAGAAATTCAAATCATTCCGCAATATGCGTGGGCGTATGGGCAAATTTGAAGGCACTTTCCGTAGCAGCAAACTGCTTGATGGCCTTTATGACCGCATGAACAAAAAACCTAATGATAATCCATTATCGGAAATGTTTATAGCGGCGATGTCTGAAATACGCTATGGTATTTTAAAAGATGCAAAAGCGCCAAGCGCAGAATTGATTGATAATGCACGCGGGCGTATTTACCAGGCTATAAGCCGTGTTAAGCACCGTGCCCTTGAAAGAATGGAAAAAGACCTTATATTCTTAGCTACAATCGGCTCTGCATCACCTTTTATAGGGTTATTTGGTACTGTATGGGGTATTGTGAACAGCTTCCAGGCAATCGGTGCATCTAAAAACACATCGCTTGCAGTTGTTGCCCCTGGTATTGCTGAGGCACTAATCGCAACGGCAATGGGTTTATTTGCGGCAATACCGGCAGTTATATTTTATAATATTTTCAGTAACCAGATAAGGCTGTCATCCGCTAAACTTGAGGATTTCCAAGGCGAGTTGATAACAGTGCTTGATCCGGCAGCTATAGGAAAGTAGTTTGTAGTTTGTCGTTTATAGTTTGTAGTAAGAACTGATAACGATAAACCACAAACGATAAACCACAAACCAGGAACTAATCATGGGCATTATCGCAAACCAGCATAGCGGCAGAAGAAACAGCCACTATCATCCTATGGCAGAAATTAACGTGACCCCGATGGTGGATATCATGCTAGTGCTGCTTATTATATTTATGGTAACATCGCCAATGCTGGTTGCCGGGGTTACGGTTGATTTGCCGGAAACTTCAGCCGCCCCGGTAAGCGGGCAGGATGAACCGCTTTCCATAACTGTAGATGCAAGTGGCAATGTTTATGTGCAAGATACCAAGGTAAAGAAAACTGAATTAATAGCCAAGCTTACTGCTATTACAGGAGAAAAAAGGGATTCAAGGATTTTCGTGCGCGGGGATAAAACCATAGATTATGGCAAAATAATGGAAATAGTTGGTGCTATTAATGCTGCTGGTTATACTAAAGTTGCGCTTTTAACCGAAGTTACAGGAGGATAGTTTATTTGCGTCCCGGTCTTAAAACTTCTCTAATACTACATGCTTGCATATTCCTTCTGTTGTTTTTGGGATTGCCTGTATTTAACCGTGACCGCTCTTATGAAGATCAGGTGGTAACCGTTGAGATTTTGCCGATTTCCGAATTAACTAACGTAAAGCCAAAACAGGCAAAGAAAGAAGAGCCGAAAAAAGAGGCCATCACACAAAATGCCCCGAAAATCTCAAAGCCGGAACCGGTACAAAAGCCGGAGGAAATAATAAAAGTTGATCCGCTGCCAAAGCCGGTAATAAAAAAGGAAGAACCAAAGGAATCCTTGAAAGTTAAACCTGCTGAAAAACCTCAGCCACAGCCAAAACCCGAAGAAAAAAAGCCCGAGCCTAAAAAAGAAGAAAAGAAAACCGAAGTAAAACAAGATGATTTTGCCGCTGTTATAAAAAGCGTTGAAGAAGGCAGCAAGAAAGAAGACGAAAAAGAAAAGGATAAGAAAATCGAAGAATCTTTTGATGAAGCGGTGGATTTTTTATCTAATGCAAAAGAATCGCAATATAAAGAAGGTGTGCCGCTTTCTATCAGTGAGAAAGATGCAATACGCCAACAGATAATGAAAAACTGGACAGTGCCATCAGGCGCAAAAGATGTGCAAAATACGGTAGTTACCCTGCATTTAAATGTGCAGCCAGATGGCAAAATAGGTAAAGTTGAAATAAAAGATACCAGCCGCTATAAAAGCGATGCCTTTTTCCGCGCAATGGCAGATAGCGCCATGCGCGCGGTGCATAAAAGCAGCCCACTTCAAAACCTCCCCGCTGATAAGTATGATGTGAAAGACGGCTGGCGCGAGATAGAAGTTAATTTTGACCCAAGTGAAATGGTTTATTAGCTATATAATAATTCCACTTTAAAACTCCTTATTATTCGTTATGTGGCAAGTGTCCCCGCGCAGGCGCACTAGTGTCCGGTAAAAATTCTTTTATTCCCCCTCACCCTAACCCTCTC
>DITJ01000113.1 GCA_002422795.1 Alphaproteobacteria bacterium UBA6187
TTAATTAATTCTGATTTACCATTGCTCCTGGTTATTTTACATTCAAGCGCCATACCTGGCTTAATGCCTTTTTCCAGCCCGATAATGGAAATTTGTTCAGATCCATCCAGCTTTAAAGATTTCCTGGTGTCAGTGCTTTTAAATGTAAGTGGTAAAACACCCATTCCACAAAGATTAGAGCGATGGATACGCTCAAAACTTTCTGCAATAACGGCCTTAACACCCAGTAGTAATGTGCCTTTTGCCGCCCAATCACGTGATGAGCCCATGCCGTAATCTTTTCCGCCAATTACCACTAAAGCTGTGCCGTTTGTTTTATATTTCATAGCGGCATCATAAATACTGGTTATTTCCTCGTCAGGAAGGTAAATTGTATATCCACCAGCTTTTTCAGGGGTCATTTCATTTTGGAGCCGGGTGTTGGCAAATGTGCCACGTACCATTACTTCATCATTCCCACGCCTTGCGCCATAGGAATTATAATCAGCTTCCTGTACATTATTTTCCCTTAGGAAAAGTGCTGCCGGACTAGTTTTTGATATATTTCCTGCCGGGGAAATATGGTCTGTAGTTATGCTATCCCCTAAAAGCGCAAGTATCCTTGCGTTTTGTATATCAGTGATTTTTGGTGCTTTTCTCTGGATGCCTTGAAAGTATGGAGGGTGCTTTATATATGTACTTGGCTTCCAGGCGTAAGTTTTACCACCGGTTATTTTTATTGAATTCCATTCTTTTGTACCTTCAAATACATTTGCGTATTTATTGGCAAACATCTGTGCGTTGATAGTAGAGCTGATTACGGCTGCAATTTCAGCATTGCTAGGCCATATATCACTAAGATACACATCATTGCCTTTTTTATCTTTGCCAAGTGGCTCTTTATCAAGGTTTATGCCGATAGTACCTGCAAGTGCAAAAGCAACAACCAATGGCGGGGAAGCAAGGTAATTTGCTTTAACGAGTGGATGGATACGCCCTTCAAAATTCCTGTTGCCGGAAAGTATTGAGCATACGGTAAGGTCGTTATCCTGTATTGGTTTGCTTATATTGTCCAGTAAAGGGCCGGAATTGCCTATGCATGTTGTGCAGCCATAGCCGACAACATTAAACCCTAACCTATCAAGCATCTCCTGCAGGCCGCTTTTTGTAAGATATTCGGTCACGACCTGTGAGCCGGGCGCAAGCGAGGTTTTAACCCATGGTTTTACCTTCATGCCAAGCTCAACAGCTTTTTTAGCCATTAAACCTGCGGCTATCATTACTGATGGGTTAGAGGTGTTGGTGCAGCTTGTTATTGCTGCAATAACTATAGAGCCATGGCCAAGCCCGTCATTTTCAATTGTTACTTCAGGGAAGCCGTCAGTAAAGGATTTGGCCGAATTTTTAAGTGCAATTTTATCCTGAGGGCGTTTTGGCCCGGCAATACAAGGTGTTATATCGGAAAGGTCAAGTTCAATTATGCTACTGAATTCAGGGTCAACAGAGTTTTCATCCCTCCACATTCCTTGCGCGCGCGCATAGCTTTCTGTAAGTTCTATTAAATCTTGCGGACGTGCTGTTAGTTGCATGTATTTAATAGTTTCTGCATCAATCGGGAAAATGCCGCAGGTAGCGCCATATTCAGGAGCCATATTAGCAATGGTTGCCCTGTCTGCCAGGGAAAGCTCACTTAACGATGGCCCAAAAAATTCAACAAATTTGCCTACCACGCCTTTCTTGCGCAGCATTTGGGTTACGTTAAGCACCACATCAGTTGCAGTTGTGCCTTCATTTATTTTACCGGTTATCTTTACCCCGATTACCTCAGGAATAACCATTGAAATTGGCTGGCCAAGCATGGCGGCTTCAGCTTCAATACCGCCAACACCCCACCCTAAAACGCCAAGGCTGTTTATCATGGTTGTGTGGGAATCTGTTCCAACTAATGTATCAGGGAAGGCAACTGTTTGGCCGTGCTCTTTTTTTGACCAAACTACTTTTGCAAGATATTCCAGATTAACCTGATGGCATATGCCGGTTCCTGGCGGCACCACACGGAAATTATTAAAGGCAGTTTGCCCCCAGCGCAGGAACTCATAGCGCTCTAAATTGCGTTCCATCTCAAGTTTTACATTCTGCTCGAAAGCTTTGCCTGTGCCGAATTTATCAACCTGCACCGAGTGGTCTATTACGAGATCAACCGGGGTTATGGGGTTGATTTTAGCAGGATCGCCGCCGAGTGATTTTATAGCATCGCGCATTGCGGCAAGGTCTACAACGGCTGGCACTCCTGTGAAGTCCTGCATTAATACCCTGGATGGGCTGAAAGCAATTTCACGGTTGGATTTTTTATCCTTAAGCCATTTTCCAATTGCTTTAACATCATCAACAGTAACGGCTTTTCCATCTTCAAAGCGAAGCAGGTTCTCTAATATAACTTTTAAGGAATATGGTAATTTCGAAAAATCAAACCCTGTTTTTTTTGACGCCTCATCAATGGAATAATACGCGTAATCCCTTTTGCCGGCAGTTAATTTTTTTCTGGTTCCGAGGAGGTCTCTTTTCATGCTTAAAATACCTTTTTAGCTAATCTACTGTAAATGGAAAATCTACTATAGCAATTATAAATAAACAATTATAAAATTAATAGTAATATATACTAAAAAAAGTATAATTAATTTTAAAGTATTCTAATTATTACTTTTATAATAGGTAAAAAATGATTAAGAAAATTATTATACTAACTATATTATTTTTATTATATATTGTTATTAGTGAATATATTAGTAAATCACCTGGATTTCAGGCTACTGTAAATATCATAAAAAGTTCATTTCCAAGTTTTTAAGAAGCAATGTTAACGATTGATAATCTCTCATGTAGCCGTGGCAATAATATATTATTCAAAAATTTGGGTATTACCCTGGGGGATAATTGTATATTGGTTATCAGGGGCGAAAATGGCTGTGGTAAAACCACATTGCTGGAAACAATAACATGCTTAAGGAAGGCTGCTGCCGGAAGGATTCTCTATGCAAATAAGGATGTAAGTGGTGAGCATTTCCGGGAATATTGCGATATAATACAATATATAGGCCATAAAACAGCTATAAAACCGCAACTTACGGTAAAAGAAAATATAGAATTCTGGGCCAGTTTAAAAGGAAATATTCAGGCGGTGCAGGCCGCAATTTCTTTTTGGGGCTTAAAGAAATATGAAAATACTATATGCGCGGCGCTTTCTGCCGGTTACCAGAAGCGCGTGGCACTTGCAAAATTAATGGTTACAAATGCCACCATATGGCTTCTTGACGAGCCTTTCGTAAATCTTGATGAAGATGGAAAAAATACGCTGGCAACACTTATAGCCAGCCGCTGTGAACGTGGCGGCACTGTTGTTGTAACAGCGCATGGGGAAGTGCCTTTTGTGGGGTGTCTGGAGCTGGATTTAGGCGATTTTCAGATGATTAGTGGTGGAAGTTAAGAATTATGTTTAGGAAAACCATTAACAATACTAATCCGGCACTTATTGCCCCTTCATCAATCGTCTATCACCTGATTAAGCACGACCTGAAACTGGCCTTTAAAAAAGGCAGTGGTGTTGGTAATATGCTTTCTTTTTACTTTATTGTAAGCATATTATTTGTGTTTGGGATTGGTTCCAACCCGAAAGATACAATGCTGATTGCGCCTGCGGTTATTTGGGTCTGCGCGCTTCTGGTTCAGAGCATTTCAGTTTCGCGCATATTCGCTGATGATTATGACGACGGCACCCTGGAGCAACTTATTTTACAAGGCGAATTGCCCGAAAAAATTATAATGGCGCGTATTATCTCAAACTGGCTCACCGGTGGCTTCCTGATAATTTTATTTTCACCATGCCTTGCGGTATTTTTTGGACTGGACTGGGCGACAATAAAAAAACTAGTTATATCACTTATCTGCGGCACGCCGTTGCTGAGCATTATAAGCGTATCCGTTGCCGCCCTAACGCTTGGGATAAGGAGGGCGGGGGTTATATTCGGCATAATTGCTTTCCCGCTTTATATACCGGTACTTATATTCGGAGCTTCATGGGTTTCAGCGCCGGAATCGTTCTTTGCCAATATGGGTTTGTTGCTTGCTATGTGTCTGTTTATGTTGCCGCTTGGTGTTGCTGCATCTGTTGCGGCGCTTAAAACAGCATTCGATGAAGGGTAGGGGGCTGCTAATTAAAAAACTTGATAATAGGTACAAAAAGAAATATTATACAACTCATTGCCAAACATTTTTTAAGCGCATGCCCCAGCGCACAGGTAGGTTAAAATGGTTAATACCAAGTTGCATTCTTTGAACGAGGTTGTTGTGCGTCGGTCTCGTCGGTGCGCACGTAGTAAGTCTACGTTTACGCCCTCCTCGCCTTGCCCTCCTACTCGTTCTTTGAATGCAACTTGGTATCAGTTTAAATTTCTAAGCTATGTTATATTGGTAGCTATTGCGTTGCTTGCGCCTTTAAACTCTTTCGCATATGAGTATGATGCAAGGGAAGGTAAATGGGTTGCAAGGGCAAAATTTGGCGGATTTATAGCTGATTCAAAGGAGAATGGAGTTGTAGGTGGGGTTGATATTGGCAAGGTAAGTGATGATAAGTTTTTTGGTAGTAATTTTTATGCCGAGTTAGAAAGTGATTATTTCCTTTTTGATCGTCTTTCTTTAGGTGCTTTTGTTGGTTATATGCCACAAAACGCAGGTGTTTGGACATTCGCAAGCGCTGAAGATACGGGTAGTGTTAGTGTTATTCCTATAGGTGCAATCGCTAAATTCCATATAGCTCCTTATGGTGAAATCAGGCCGTATGTAGGCGCTGGTTATTATTATGGAATTGTTCGCTCCAGTTATGAGTATCTTGAGTTTGAAAGCACGTCCGGCCCTGTATTTGCCGGTGGTTTGGATTGGTGGTTTGATAGGGATTGGGCACTTAACCTTGAAGCTAAGAAATTTATTATGACGGTCGACATGGATGCTTCAGAGTTTACAGAGATAAATGACTATAAAGTTGAATCCGAAGTAAATCCGTTAACTTTAACTATCGGTATAACCCATAGGTTTTAATTTGTATGAAGAATATAATAAAACTGGTTGTTTTATTCCAGCTTGTGCTAATTATGCCCGCATGTAGTAAAATACAATTTACCAAGCCGGAAAATATTTATGCCAATAAAAGGGCATTAAGTAACCAGTTAAATTTTGTTGATACGCAATCTGCAAAAACCCCGCTAGAAAGGGATAACAGCCATCTTAGCCCTGAAACACTTTCCTATTATAACGAAATAGGTTCTGGAAATTAAAACCCTGCATCTTCCTCCTTCTTGCTCTAAAATGCAACTTGATAATAAAGACCTCTGTATAATGAGGTATTTATTACATATTAGGATATCTAGGGCCATCACCGCCTTCCGGGCATACCCATTTAATATTCTGGCAGGGGTCTTTTATATCGCAGGTTTTGCAATGTACGCAGTTTTGGGAATTAATTTGTAATTTCTTAGAGCCGTTATCCTCAATAAATTCATAAACACCGGCTGGGCAATAATATTGCTCAGGGCCGCCATATTCATTTAAGTTTACTGATACTGGGATTTTTTTATCCTTTAGCGTTAAATGCACCGGTTGGTTTTCACCGTGGTTCGTTCCAGAAAGCTGAACGGAAGTTAGCCTATCGAAAGTAATTTTTCCATCTGGTTTCGGATAATTTATTTTTTTAGAGTTTTTTGCTTTCTTTAAGGATTTGTGGTCTGCGTGGTTTTTAAATGTCCAAGGTGCGCGGCCACGGAAAATATAAGTATCAATGGCAGAATAAACCAATCCGGCAAATAAATTCATGCGGAATGATGGGCGTATGTTACGCACCAGGTATAATTCCTTATACACCCAGGATTTCTTTAAATTTTCCGGATATGAGTTTAAATTTTCAGACTCGCCTTTAATAACACTAACTGCTGCTTCCGCAGCAAGCATTCCAGATTTCATGGCGGTGTGCGTGCCTTTGATTTTGGCTACATTCAGGAAGCCCGCACCGCAGCCAATAATTGCACCTCCAGGAAACACCAGTTCAGGAATAGATTGGAACCCGCCTTCATTAAGCGCCCTTGCGCCATAAGAAATACGTTTTGCATCTTCAAAAATTGGTTTAATATCAGGATGGGTTTTAAAGCGCTGGAATTCTTCGTAAGGGTTTAAATACGGGTTTTTATAATCCAGCCCAATTACATAGCCAACAGCCACCTGGTTATTTTCAAGGTGATAAATGAACGATCCGCCATAAGTTTCATCATCCAGCGGCCAGCCGATAGTATGCATCACCCGGCCTTGCTTATGCGCTTCAGGTCTGACTTCCCATAATTCTTTTATACCAATGCCGTAAGTTTGCGGGCTGGCATTTTTCCTTAAATCAAATTTCTTAAATAAATCCTCGGTAAGTGAGCCGCGGCAGCCTTCGGCAAATAATGTTACCTTGCCGAGCAATTCCACCCCTGCCTGGTATGATTCCTTATGCGAGCCATCTTTTGCAATCCCCATATCACCTGTGGCAATACCTATTACTTTGCCAGATGCATCATATAAAACTTCTGAAGCGGCAAATCCGGCAAAAATCTCAACTCCCAAGCCAGTTGCCTGATCAGCCAGCCAGCGGCAGAAATTGCCTAAGGAAATTATGTAATTTCCATCATTTTTCATTTGCGGTGGGGTAGGGAAGGTGATGGAGTGCTTTTCTTTTAGAAATAAGAAGAAATCATCTGTTACTTCGGTATGAAGCGGTGCGCCTTTTTCTTTCCAATCCGGGATTAATTCATTAAGTGCCCTTGGTTCCAGCACCGCTCCTGAGAGTATATGCGCCCCAACCTCCGAGCCTTTTTCTACAACGCATACACTTATATCAGGGGAAAGCTGCTTGATTTTTATAGCAGCAGAAAGCCCGGAAGGGCCAGCACCGATAATAACAACATCAAACTGCATGGATTCTCTTTGTGGCATATATCTTTTTTCTAATAATAATTGCGTATAAAAGACCTCTGTATAACGGTATTTTTGGTGATTTTGTCGTCACGTCCGTATTGTGCAGAGGTCTTTGCAATTAATATTAACTAGCTATTGTTTATTGTAAACGGGTTTATTCTTTTGTACGCAGTTTTTTCTGATTTTTCTATAGAGGCTCAGAGAGCCTGTAGCGAATTAAGGATCTTTGTCATTCCAGAATTTAGAAAACATTGGATTTACAGATTGTAAATCCTAGGTTTTCTTAATATCTGGAATCCAGTTTTTATAAGACCTGGATTCCAGATAGCTCGCTTTTCTTGCCAATTTTTGAAGAAAAAATTGGAAAAAAGCGGCTTCTGGAATGACAAAGTAGTTAATTCGCTACAAGCTCAGAGATGATTAGCCGCAGCTCATCTTTCTTTATTTAGCAGTTGCTTGCTATACAAAACCAGACGGTATCTAATGACTACAAAATGCTCTGCTTGGTTTTTTCCCAATCAGCCATAAACACTTCAATACCTTTATCAGTAAGCGGGTGCTTGAAAAGCTGACGAATTACAGAAGGCGGTAATGTTGCCACATGCGCACCAAGCCTTGCGCTTTCAAGTAGATGTATCGGGTGGCGGATAGATGCAACCAGAACTTCAGTTTTAAATGCAGGATAATTATTATAAATCTGGCATATATCAGATATTAATTCCATACCATCCTGCCCTATATCATCAAGCCTGCCAACGAATGGAGAGATATAAGTTGCGCCAGCTTTAGCAGCAAGAATCGCCTGGTTTGCAGAAAAACATAAAGTTACATTTACTTTAGTTCCGCCATCAGAAAGGGCTTTGCAAGCCTTTAATCCATCTAAGGTTAGGGGAAGTTTTATAACTACATTCTTGGCAATTTTCTTTAATTTTCCAGCTTCTTCCATCATGCCTGCGTAATCGAGCGCAACTACTTCCGCGCTTACATCGCCATCTACCAGATCACAAATTTCGGTGATAACTTCTATAAAGTTACGTCCTGATTTCATTATCAGTGATGGGTTAGTGGTAACGCCGTCTAGCAAGCCAGTTGAAGCAAGATCGCGTATTTCATTAATATCTGCGGTATCGACGAAGAATTTCATAATATGCCTTTATAATTAGAATATAAGTGGAAAAGAGTATAAGGACGTATGCTGCAGTAGTCAATTATTACATCGCTGCGGATCAATAGCAGTAGCAAAGCTTGATTGACACAGCAACCTTTTGAAATATACTCAATCCACGGTAGGAAATGAGAATAATGAATTATTATTGATGCAATGCTACTCATAACATAAAGTATATTCCCCGGGAGCTAAGATGGCATCAGAACTAACCTGATTCTAATCGACAGTTTGAATTAGAATGAGTATATAAAATAAATAATATAAGAAACCCTAACCATACACAAAAACATGACCAAAATATTAAACTTCCCAAGCCCCAAGAAAAATAATCCATTTGTAGTAAAGGTTATGGTTGTAACTTTAATACTACTGGCTGCCTTGAAACTACCTGAGCTTATGGATAACAGATCTGCCTTACTCAAGAAGCACGCAGTATTCCCGATTAGTAACCAGACAAAAATTACTGAGGATTACCTTGTTTATGATTTAAACGGCAACAGCCTGAAACTTTCTGAAATGCTGGGTGAGAACCTGACTATACTGGCCTTCTGGGCTACATGGTGTGGCTATTGCGCAGAAGAAATGCCGGTTATGGATGAAACCATCCCATATCTACAAAAGCACGGCATAAATATTATACCTGTCGCCAGGGGCGATGATACTCCGGAAAAGATAAAACAGTTTTTTAAAAGGGGTAATATAAAAAATGTTGAAAGTGTTATAGCTTCCAGCCGCCTGCTTCATAAAGACCTTGGTGTTGCATCTTACCCGACATTTATAGCCATAGATAAAGACGGAATCGCCTTTGCAAACTTGCGCCCTAACTGGGAGGCATCTGATATATATAGCTTATTTGAGCAAATGCAGGAGATGAAAAGAGAGCTTTAGTCTTTGTGGGTTGTGCCTTCAAAATATTTTATAATTATTTCGAAGCACCTGAGCATTGTGTCCGCCAAATCATTGCAATAAATAAGCCCTTGGCACGTGGCAGGATAATAAGTACCAGGATTAATGCAAGTAGCGGCCAAAGTACCATAGATATCCATTCCGGCCAGGTTGCGTCAAGGTCGTAAGCCAGCAGGAAGGGCGCAAGTATGTGGCCAACAATTAATATTGTAAGCCATGCTGGGCCATCTTCTGGCTTTATATCCCCGAAATGTTCATCGCATACAGAGCAATTTGTAACATGGGTTAAATAACCTTTAAATAAACGGCCCTTGCCGCAATTGGGGCATTTGCAAAATATACCATTCTTTACTATAGACCAGAAACTATGCAGTTTATTATCTTCCATCGCTTGCTCCTTTGTGCCCGTAGCGTTCAGTCTTGCTTATATACTCATTCTGATTCAAACTGCGGATTATAATGCATCGTCTTTATTTGTTATATAAAAAAATTAAATCTTTGAAATAGAGCCACTATTACTTCAGATTTAACTTTTTCCTATAACAAAAAATACTTGATTCTAATCGGCAGTTTGAAACAGAATGAGTATATATAATAAATAAGTCTAAATTAATAGGGTTTTAAAATTAGTGTTTCTGGAAATAAAAGATATTTTATAGTAAGTTTGATTTTTATTTGCGTAGGAAACCATCAGCTAAGTTTATAATAATCTTACTTAATAATTAGGCACTGTTAGCAAATTCTACTATATCTTGCTGCAAATGGTGTTTTTCTGCGATACGGTGCTCACGTATGTCTATATACGCTGCGCTCCGTTTCTCAAAAAACACTTTGTTAACAGAGCATAGTGTCCAATAATGGGGATAGTAGCTTCTTATTTCACATAAAGTTCAGGAAATTCTTTTTCTAGATTAACTATCTTTGGCAAATCATTCCTAGCTACATATGGATTTCCAGGATGTGATTTTACATAATCCTGGTGATAATCTTCTGCCTGGTAAAACTCGTTAAGTGCCTCTAATGTAGTTACTATAGGATCAGAAAATACTTTATCCTGGTTTAGTTGGTTAATGTATGATTCTGATATCCTTTTCTGCTCTGGGTTTGAATAAAAAATAGCTGAGCGGTATTGCGTTCCAACATCATATCCTTGGTGGTTAAGCTCTGTAGGGTTATGCGCAACAGCAAAGTAAATTTTTAAGATTTTACCAAGAGTGATTTTTGATGGATCGTAAGTAACTTTTACAACTTCGGCATGTCCGGTTTTGCCTGTGCCTATCATTTCATAATGCGCTGTATCGGCACTTCCGCCCGCATAACCGGATATTGCCTTTGTCACGCCTTTTGTATGCTGGAATACCGCTTGTACCCCCCAGAAGCACCCACCGGCAAGCACAATAGTCTGGCTTCCAGATTGGCTTGCCAGTTGCTCATCTTCTTTAGGGGCAGGAATCGAAGCTGCAAGTGCATGGTTAGATGAAAGACCGCATAATGAAGTTGCAAGTGTAATAATCTTCATAAAATTAACTCCGTTCTTTATAAATTTAAGTGTCATATTATTCTCCATTATTAATTACCAAATGTAAATGCGTAAGCCTCAAGACCAGGTGTTTTAGTCGTAATTTCAATTATGCCTTCCTTACTTGAATCCTGGTTAATCAGTTCGTATAAGGTATTCTGCTTAACCAGTAGGTTGCCGTTTGGCGCATCCTTGCCAGATTCGCCAGCGGCTGGTTTGCCGTTTAATGTAACTGTTGCTTCTATAGGGGCGCCATCTTTACTTCCAAGCACCACAAATACCTTTCCTGAGTTAAAATGGAACCGTAGTTTTGCCCCTGCATCTAATGCGGTTATACGCTCCCCGGCTACTTGCCATTTACCTGATAATGCCCAGTGATTTACTGGCAATATTTCTGGCGCGCTAAAGTCCTGTATATCATCAGTTATTTTTTCAGGGCTGCTGAAATTAGAGATGCGCGAACTACCAAGATATGTTTCATGCGTTTGGTTAGCGCTTCTTACAGATTTTGCAGAAGATGCTGGTTCTATTTTATTTAAACCGAGTAAAAAGCGGATATTATTTTCCGTTACATTATATGCACCCTCCCCAAAGTGCGTATACACTACCTGGCCTTCCTGGTTAATAAGATAATGTGCAGGCCAATATTTATTTTTAAAATTAGTCCAGGTATCAAGTTTATTATCAAGCGCAACGGGGTATTTTATATTATGGGCCGCAATTGCAGCTTTAACATTTTCTTCATTCTTTTCAAATTCAAATTCCGGCGCATGAATACCTATAATAACTAAGCCCTTATCGCGGTATTTTTTATCCCACTCTGTGATATAAGGTAATGTGCGCACGCAGTTAATGCAGGAATATGTCCAAAAATCAATTAGAACAACCTTGCCCTTCAAATTTTCCATAGTGAGTGGGTTACTGTTTATCCAGGATTCTATTCCGGCAAATTCCGGTGTGCTATACGGGGTGATTGCCTTAATAATTCCATCATGGTTTAATTGTGCAGAATCTTTTTTGGTGTTAAGCGAAGTGAAATCAAAACCAGATGCAATAACTGCAACTGCAAGTAAAATAATAACTCCGAATGATTTTCGCAATAACTCGGCATGTCTGGTAAAGAAGCCAAGTTGAGAGAGTATTTTTCTTCCTGTAAGAGAGATAATTAACATCGGCACTCCCGCTCCAAAAGCAAAGGCGGAGATAAGGAATAAGGCTTGTAAGTCACTTTCCTGACGGATAACCTGAACTAATATTGCCGCAAGGATTGGCCCTGCACATGGTGTCCACACTAACCCTATCAGCATTCCAATTAATATACCGCTGCAGAAACCCTCTTTTGCGCCAAGTGTAAGGTTATTACCTTTATCGGCAAACTTCTGGGTTATACTGCTGAACCATTCAGAGAGCTTTTCTGAAAATAGAATTAATCCAAAAATTGTCAGGAATATTAATGAGCCATATTTTATAGTATCAAGGTCAATATTTAGTGCCATTACTAATTTACGAGATAAAAGCGCAAATAAAGTAAATGCGATAACAAAGCCAAGTATAATTCCGAACGGACGTTTCCTGCCGCCTTCTACCGATGCAGAAAGCACTAACGGCAATACCGGTAAAATACATGGCGAGGCTATAAGCGCTAAACCTTCCAGAAATGATAAACCAATTTCAATAGGACTCATAACCATTACCTTTGTATAAAATTAAACTTTATCCGGCACAAATTTTAATGCCACACCATTATTGCAATAACGCAAGCCGGTAGGCTTTGGCCCATCATTGAAAACATGGCCTTGATGCCCCCCGCAACGTGCACAGTGATATTCAATACGTTGGGAAATCAGCTTATAATCTTTCTTTGTTTCAATATGCTCTTGGATAGAATCAAAAAAACTTGGCCAGCCCGTGCCGCTATCAAATTTATATTTTGATGGAAATAGTGGTAATTCACATCCCGCACAAATAAATGTACCATTACTATGTTCATCAACAAGTGGGCTAGTGAATGGGCGCTCTGTACCTTCCTCACGGAGGATGTAGTATTGCTCCGGTGTTAGCTTTTCCTTCCACTGCGTGGCTGTTTTAGTTATTTTCTCAATGGTTTCCGCTGCAAAAACTTTTCCAGCACTTAATAAATTACTAAATGTCATAGTTCCGGCGCTGATTGCGGTAAATTTCATAAAAGTACGCCTATCCATTTCACTTCTCCTTATTTGCTAAATTTATTATAGATAAAATTATCAACTGATAATTTTCCAGGTCCGAATGCAAGTATTGTTGTAAGGATCATCGCCCAATAAGCATGCTGGATATTCTGATCATAGGTAAATTGTATAACTGCGGTCATCGCCAGTAGCGGTAATGTAGACAACCTGCTGGCCAGGCCAATAACTAGTAACACCGGGCATAATAATTCAAATGTTGTAGCAGAAACCGCTGCAAATATTGGCGGTATAAACGGTACATTATATTCATCTTTAAATAATGCAATTGTGTTAGAAAAATCACTGATTTTAACAAGGCCGGAAAGAAAAAACACACGCGCAATCCATAACCTTAGTACCACAAGTAGTAATGTTTGTAAAATGCTGACATTATTCATAAATATTTTATATATTTTTATAAGAATAGGCATTGCGACCTCAATGTTTAAATAGTTTATACTCATTAATTCGGTTGCGTTGCCCAGATAGTTACATAATATTATGAATAAATCTATTGCCTTATCCAACCCCATGGGTGCTATAATTTTGAATTATAGTATTTGCCACTTTAAGACCGTCATGTATCAGTCATAGTCTTGTGTGGTTATCAAGCGCATAATATATTTTACTTGCTATATAAACAATTGCTCCCCGTGAGCAGATTGAAATTTATAAATATTTCCTCACAGAAATCTATGGTTAAGTAAGAAAGATGTGGATGCTTTGCGTCCAAGGAAATTTTATGCATTATAGCGTTTTCGCTTTTCAACAATCATAGAAAATCGAGGCGATGTGTAGGGGAGTTACATGAGACGATGATTGACGCATGATTGTTGAAAATGGGAAATGCTATATTATGGTTAATAAATAAGAGTTTCTCCTTGCCCGTACTGGCTTAGTGTTGTATTTATAATCGGTGCTGGGTAATGGGTGATAGGTATTGGGGAATAGTATAAAAATTCCCTAGCACCTATAACCTAACAACCAGCACCCATAATCAAAAACAGGTAGCCTAAATTGACCAATAATAACGTTGTTGACCTTCGCGTAAAAACTATCACCATTGAAGATGAGATGCGCACATCTTACCTTGATTATGCCATGAGTGTAATCGTAAGCCGCGCTATCCCTGATGCCTGCGATGGCCTGAAACCTGTGCATAGGCGCATATTATTCGCCATGAATGAATCGGGCTGCGATTGGAATAAGCCTTACAGGAAATCAGCGCGTATTGTCGGTGAAGTGATGGGTAAATACCATCCGCATGGCGACTCGGCTATTTATCAATCCATGGTGCGCATGGCGCAGGAATTTTCCCTTCGCGCTCCATTAATTGACGGCCAGGGAAACTTCGGTTCAATGGATGGTGACGCTGCAGCGGCGATGCGTTATACAGAATCACGCATGGCAAAACTTGCCCACTCATTATTAGATGACATAGATAAAGACACTGTAGATTTCCAGGATAACTATGATGGTTCAGAGCGTGAGCCTATAACCCTGCCTGCAAAATTCCCGAACTTATTGGTAAATGGGGCAGGGGGTATTGCGGTTGGTATGGCTACCAACATCCCTCCTCATAATTTAGGTGAGATTATCGATGCAACCCTTGCATATATAGACAATAATCAGCTTACAGATGAAGAATTATTACAAATCGTCCCAGGCCCGGATTTTCCAACAGGTGGTATAATATTGGGTCGTTCCGGTTCTGCAAAAGGTGTTAAAACTGGCCGTGGTTCGGTTATAATCCGTGGTCGTACGCATTTTGAGGATATCGGAAAAGGCAGAAAAGCTATTGTTGTAACTGAAATGCCTTATCAGGTGAATAAAGCCCTGATGCTGGAGAAAATCGGCGAATTAGTGCGCGAAAAGAAAATCGAAGGCATTAGTGAGATGCGCGATGAATCGGATAAAGATGGCGTGCGTGTGGTGGTGGAGCTTAAAAAAGAAGCTGTGCCTGAGGTAATCCTTAATTTGCTTTATAACTATACGCAGTTACAGGTTTCTTTTGGTGTGAACATGCTGGCGCTGGATCGCGGCCGCCCTATGCTTATGAATGTGCGTGATGTGCTGGTTGCTTTCACCCGTTTCCGTGAAGAAGTAATCACCCGCCGCACCAACTTCATGCTTACCAAAGCCCGCGATAAGGCACATATATTAATCGGTCTTTCTATCGCAGTTGCGAATATTGATGAAGTAATAAAACTAATCCGTAACGCGCCAGACCCTGCTGTTGCACGTGAGCAGTTACTTGCCCGCGCCTGGCCTGCGGCAAATGTTCAGGCTTTGATTGATTTGGTGGATGATAGCAATAACCGTATTGAAGGCGGCAATTGTTATTTCACTGAATTGCAGGCTAAAGCCATATTAGAAATGCGTTTATCGCGCTTAACTGGTTTAGAACAGGAAAAAATCAACAAGGAACTAGCGGAGCTAGGAGAGGAAATTAAGGATTACCTGGATATTTTACGCTCACGTATCCGTGTTCTTACTATAATGAAGCAGGAATTGACGCAGATTAAAGAAGAATTTGCCAACCCACGCCGCACCAGCTTCGATGAAAATGAATTTGAATCCGATATTGAAGATTTAATCGCCCGCGAGGATATGGTGGTTACCGTTACAGTTGGCGGATATATCAAACGCGTGCCGCTTTCAACATACCGCGCGCAAAGACGCGGCGGCAAAGGCCGTTCCGGCATGAATATGGATGATGATGATGTTACTGTAAAAGTATTTGTTGCCAATACCCATACGCCATTATTGTTCTTTTCAACAACCGGTAAAGTTTATAAATTGAAAGTTTATAAATTACCAATGGGCAGCCCAACCACAAAGGGCAGGGCGCTTGTTAATATTTTCCCAATGGAAAAAGAGGAAACTATTAACGTGGTTATGCCTATGCCAGAAAATGAAGATAGCTGGGATAGGTTAAACATCATGTTTGCAACTAACAAAGGAACTGTGCGTCGTAACAGCCTGACAGACTTCAAAAATGTTGCATCAAACGGCAAAATAGCGATGAAGCTTGATGAAGGCGACAAGTTAATGAGTGTGCGCGTATGTGATGAAACACAGCATATACTACTTTCGACTATCCACGGCAAATGTATACGCTTCCCGGTAAATAGTGTTCGTGAATTCAAAAGCCGCGCATCTACTGGCGTTCGCGGAATTAAACTTGATAAAGGCAATGAAGTTACTTCAATGTCCGTTCTAAATGGCACTGAGCTTAACGATATTGCTGTTCGTGCTGAATATTTAAAAATCCCGGCGGAAGTGCGTTCAGAGCTTAGTTCATTGCTTTGGAAGCTGGAAGAGGCATCTGTTCAGGCTAACGAGACTAGCGATAGCCATCTTTCATTAGTGGATGTTACGCCTGCCGCGCAAGGTGAAAACGTTGAGGAAAAAATCGAGAAGCTACTCTCCGGTATCACCAGTACAATGTCAATTGATGATATAAAAGACTGGGCGCGCAATGAGCAATTTATTGTAACTATCACAGAAAATGGCTTTGGAAAACGCAGTTCAGCTTATGAATACCGCGTTACTAACCGTGGTGGTTCGGGAATTGTTAATATAATTACATCACCGCGTAATGGTCAGGTTGTTTCCAGCTACCAGATTGAAGATTCCGATCACTTAATGTTAATCACCACCAAAGGCCGCTTAATCCGCTGCCCGGTGCATGGTGTGCGCATTACAGGCAGGAACACGCAAGGTGTAACTATTTTCAAAACCAATGGTGATGAGAAGGTGATTTCGGTGGCGAAGATTGAGGATGCAGAGGGGCATGAGGAAGAGGCAGCAGAATAGAATGTAATTTTTTGACGTCGATTTTCCCACAATTTTTCTTTAAAATTTTGTAGGAAAATCGACTATTTGGAATCCAGTCAATTGTAAAACCACATAATACAAATAATGATTACAAAAGAATTTGATTTTTTTGATAGCACAAGAAATCGCAAAGTTCCTGTTATTGTTTATTTACCAAAAAATATAACTGATAATATCCAAACAATTATATACAATCCTGGTTATGGTGGCGGACAAGAGGCGTTTGCTGAATATGATAATGGCATAAGAACCTGGCCTTATAAAAATAATACTTACCTTGCAAGATTCTTCACGGAAAAATCGTATGCTTTTATATCAATCCAGCATGATATTATAGGTGATGAAGATGGGCTTGAAACTCTTGACCCAAAAGCTATTCAGGCGATTGCCAGAAGGCACTTATGGGAAAGAGGTGTTGAAAATGTGCTTTTTGCAATAACGGAATTGAAAAAGCAAAATCTTGGTTTAAACCTGGAAAAGTTTATTCTTGGTGGGCATTCTAACGGTGGCGATATATCCAAATATTTTGCAAATCTATATGCTGATAAGGTTTCACATTTGATTATTTGTGATGGCAGAAGATGCCCTATATCTCCAGATGCAAACTTAAAAATGCTAATGTTTGAGGCAAATGATACATCAACGGATGCGGGAGTGATTCCTGATGAAGGAACGCAAGAAAACCCCAAAAGGATAAATCTTGAATGGGTTATTGTAAAACCAAAGAATGCTCTGCACCAAAGCTATGATGATGATGGGCAAGAGGTTGATGTAAAACAACAGGTTTGCAGAACTATCGAATGGTTCCTGAGTTGTTTTTAGATACCAGGCAAATAGTTTAACTGATACCGTTTCTTTATCAATCGACTCGCTAGGAGTGCAAGGCGATGTTCGTGGAGCGTAACATACAGACCATAGCACATGATGCGGCGATTAGATATGGAATTTGTATAAGGATTTATGAGGTAGCCGCGTTAGAACATTAACCATTTTTAGGTTTAGACAAACTATCAAACACGCTTAAAGCCTGCGCCACCATTCCTGCGGCATCGCCAGGGTTAGAAGGGAGCAAGATAGTAGTGCCTTTTTGCGCAAGCTGGCTGAATGCCTCAACATATTTTTCAGCTATTTTAAGGGCAACTGCTTCATGCGCGCCTTGCATCTGCATAGCTTCGGCAACCTGCTTGATACCAAGAGCGGTGGCTTCTGCCACTGCTAAAATAGCTTCAGCCTCACCTTTTGCGCGGTTCACCTGGTCAATTTGGGCCGCTTCAGAATTTAAAACCACTTCCCGTTTATCTGCTTCAGAAATATTAATCTGGGCTTCCCTTTTACCTTCAGATTCCAAAATATCCGCACGTTTTTTCCGCTCCGCAGCAACCTGCAATTCCATTGCTTGCAACACTGTATGTGGTGGCTCAATATCCTTAATCTCATAACGCATACATTGTATACCCCATGAATGCGCAGCCTCATTTATTGCCTTTACAATATTCACGTTCAGGCTTTCACGTTCTTCAAAGGTTTTATCAAGGATGATTTTACCTATTTCAGAGCGCATTGTTGTCTGCGCTAATTGCGAAAGTGCATAAAATGGGTCGCTAACGCCATAAGAAGCAGCTTTTGGGTCGATAATGCGTACATATAATATACCGTCTATATTCAATGTTACGTTATCTTTGGTGATGGCAGCCTGGCGCTGGATTGCAACTGCTTCTTCCTTTAACGAATGCTTATAGGCAACATTTTGGATAAATGGGATAAGGAAATTCATGCCAGGCTGTAAAACCCTGTCAAATTTTCCCAGGGTTTCCACAACCCAGGCTTTTTGCTGCGGAACGATTTTAATTCCCATAAAGGCTAGAACCGCTAGTACAAATGCTATAGTTGCTATAAAATCCATGATATTTCCTAAGATTTAGTAATTTAAATAGTGAGTTATGTTGTGCTGTCATCCCGGGATTTAGAAAACCTTAGGCTCACGCTTAGAGACATAGGTTTTCTTAATGCCCGGGATCCATATCCCAGAGCCATTTTTAATTATAAAGGACTCTGGAATATGGATCCCGGATAGCTCGCTTTTTCTAAAAAATCTTGAAGTAAGATTTTTTGAAAAACCGGCTTCCGGGATGACAGCACAACACAAATTAGCTTACATCACTCTAGCTCCACCACCAGAATATTGCCTTTTACTTCCAGAATCCTTACTTGTTGGCCTTCTTCTAGTTTTTCTACGCGGCTGTTTTCAGAAAGCATAGCCTGCATAATTGTGCCAGACCATTTAGCTTCACCGGTTTTGCCTTTAACAAGCGCTCCATTACAAACTATAGCAATATCGCCAACCATATTGGCAAAGCCTTCGGTTTTATTTTTTTTATGGAAATGCTGCATAGGAACCCATAATATACCAGCCCAGGCAAAGCTGGCTGCAAGGAAAACCGCAGTGTGTAATATATATTTATCAGCGGGTAAGATGCTGAATTCTATTAATCCCCCGGTGGTAATTGCAGCAAGTCCTGCAAATAAAAAACCAATTCCCGGAATCGCCAAAGCTTCAAGAAGGATAAATAAAGCACCGGCTGCAAGCCAGTAGATACTTATATTTTGCGCTAGTGTTTCAATATTAGTCATACTACCTGGGTATAATATTACTTATGGTAAGTCAATATTATATGTTAGTTTAACGGTGTAACAGTTTAACAGTGCAATAATGTAATTGAAATAGAAGGATAGATTATTTTCCTTTACCGTTACACCGTTACACCGTTACACCGTTAAACTATCATGCCACCACATCACCTCTTAACCCTGCTAACCGCATGTATCCTGTGGTCAGCGCGTAGCGAGGTTATTATACTGCTTAAATGTTTATCGCCTTTTACAACCACATCCACAATCATCACAAAGAATTCCGGTGTACGTTCTGATATTTTTAAATTGCTGATATTGCCGTGTTCCTGCGAAATAATATTGGCAAGGGCGCCAAGTGCGCCAGCTTCATGCACAAGCGTAGCCTTTATCCTGCCCACATAAGCTTGCTCGCCGCTTTCCTTACCCCAGGAAACATCCACAAGACGCTCTGGAGTGCTGGCAAAATTGCTAAGCATTTCACAATCGGAAGTGTGTATGGTCATGCCTTTGCCGGTTGTAACAACGCCAATGATATTATCACCAGGTATTGGGTGGCAGCATTCGGCAAAATAAACCGCCATGCCTGGAAGCAACCCCTTAATCGGCAAAGATTCGCTAGTGTGCTTATTACTACGGTTAGAAAGCAGCAGTGAAAGCGGGTTTTTGCTTTTTCCACTGGCAATTTTTTTATTAGGATATAAAGATTTTATAACCTCAACAGGTGGAATAAGCCCTTCTCCTATTGCCGCATAAACATCATCAACGCTTTTCTTGCGTAGAATCTCCAGGGATTTTTCCAGTTTCTTATCTTCAATTTCCTTTATGCCGGCTTCCTTTGCCACTTTGGATATAACCCTGCGGCCAAGCTTAATATACTCATCGCGCTTTTGCGCACGCACGAATCTTTTAATTTCACTTTTAGCCTTACCGGTTACTACAAAATTCTCCCATGCCGGGGAAGGCACTTGTGTTTTTGAAGTGATAATATCTACCTGGTCGCCATTATTAAGCTGCACGCGAAGCGGTACTATACGCCCATTTACTTTTGCGCCTGTGCAGCGGTTGCCGATGTTTGAATGCACTTCATAGGCAAAATCCACCGGAGTTGCGCCCTTGGGCAGGGCTACTAAATCGCCTTTCGGAGTGAAGCAGAATACCTGGTCGTAATCCATTTCCAGCTTGGTGTTTTCCATGAATTCTTCTGGATCTGCGGTATGTTCAAGGATATATAGAAGCTCACGTACCCATTTATATTGTTTGCCGTCAGTGCTATAATCCCTGCCTTGTTTATAAGACCAATGCGCTGCTACACCTAACTCAGCCACCTCATGCATTTCATTGGTGCGTATTTGTATTTCAATAATTTTCTGGCCTGGTCCCATTACCACCGTATGTAATGATTGGTAACCATTTTCCTTTGGTGTGCTGATAAAATCCTTAAAACTATCGGGTACCATTTTATATTTGGAATGGATAATCCCCAACACCCGGTAGCATTCTTCCGGTTTTTCAGTAAGGATACGGAAAGCCATTACATCGGAAACTTTCTCAAAATTTATATTCTTACGTTCCATTTTACGCCAGATAGAACAGGCACTTTTCTCTCTGCCCTGAACTTTGAAATGTATATTCTGGCCTGAATCATTAATAGTTTCGTTTAATTCATCTACTATAACATTAACTGTATCACCGCCTTTCTTCTTCAAATAATCCAGGCGGCTGATGATTGATTCACGCACCTCAGGGTGAAGTTCTGCAAACGCCAAATCCTGCATTTCATTTTTTAATGTTTGCATACCGATACGTTCGGCAAGTGGCGCATAAACTTCCATGGTTTCATGGGCGATACGTAGGCGCTTTTTTGGAGATTTTACAAAATGCAGCGTGCGCATATTATGCAGGCGGTCTGCTAATTTTACCAGCAATACCCTGATATCTTCAGACATCGCCATAAGTAATTTACGGAAATTCTCAGCCTGTTTTGTTTGTTCCGATTGCAGTTCAATTTTGGTAAGTTTGGTTACGCCATCCACAAGGGCGCGGATTTCATCACCGAATTCCACTTCTATATCATTTAAAGTTACATCGGTATCTTCAACCGTATCATGCAGGAGTGCGGTTATAATTGTACTCACATCCAGATGCATCTCAGAAAGGATAAGCGCCACTTCAAGGGGATGGTAATAATATGGGTCACCGGATGCACGTTTTTGGGTGCCGTGTTTTTCCTTAGAAAAATCGCAGGCATGCTCAAGCCTGACGATATTTACGGCAGGGTCGTAAGACTTTACTTTTTCTATTAATTCTTTTTTATCTGGCATTAGAGAGCTACTTGTTCTTTAATTTTTAACAGATTTTTAATTGTAAATTAAAGAGACGGAAAAAGCTATAATATTGTATTAATATACTTGCCACCCGACAATTGATGTAGAAATGGTATGACTATTATTTCTACGTATTTCTAAAGCCGCGCCTCTATTTTATCCCTGAGTTCCTTAGTTACTTCAACTTTCCTGCCGTTTAATTCATCTGCGAACCACATTTCAAATCCAGGCGCGGCTTGATGTAACAGCATGCCAAGGCCATCTACTATAGGATTGCCCCTATCTTGCGCTGCTTGTAATAATGGGGTGATTAGGGGGCGGTAGACTATATCGGTTACCAGCGCATCTTTTGGCAGATGCTCCAGGTTTATATCGAGTGGCGGCTGACCGGCCATGCCGAGTGAGGTGGTATTTATGAGCAGGTTTGCGCCCTCCAGGGCTTTATCAATCTGCCTCCAATCAATAACGCTTATTGTGCCATTCCAGTCACTAAATGCAGTATCTTTATATTTATTTAAATCATCTACTATTTTTTCAGCCTTATATTTACTTCTATTTGTAATAATTATTTCTGGAATATTATCAGTTGTTGCCGGAACATGGCCAATCATAAGCGACATTACTATCGCCCTTGCTGCGCCGCCTGCACCTAGCACTATTGTTTTTCCGTTGATTACATCAGCATTGTGCTGGGTGGTTATATTATCCAGGAAGCCTATATAATCGGTATTTTTACCTATATATTTTCCATTAATTATTGAAACTGTGTTTACAGCCCCGGTAATTATTGCCGCGCTGCTTTCAACGCTATCATCAAACCCGCCCATTTGCGCTATTAACTCAAACGCCCTTTCCTTAAAAGGCAAGGTAATATTACAGCCAACATAACCTTCACTATGCAGGTTTTTAAACCTTTCATCAAAATCATCAGGGTGGATTTCAAGTTTTTCGTAAGAACCTTCTATGCCATTTTCTTTAAGCCAGTAATTATGGATCTCCGGGGAAAGTGAGTGTTTAATCGGGTAGCCTATTACGCAAACTTTTTTCATTTCTTATCCTCAATTGGTTTTGTAGGGGAGTTTTAAAGGGCGGTAGGGATTTTTAATAAACCACAGTCTCTGAAAAATTGTAAAACATTCCCATTTGCTCCTATTTACACGCTTTAATACCAAGTCACAATAGCTTAATCCGTAAGTTAAATTAACTGAGCAGGAAGTGCTTAGCTTGGATTGTAATGTGGGTGTTCCCTAACATACTGACAAACAGGCTGTTTATTTATTTTAATATTATGTATAAGTTTTTATTGCATTTAAATATCCATATCTTTATTACATAACCCAGCCTTCTAGAGTTTTAAATAATGTCAACCTTGCAAAAAATTAATGTTGAATTGAGGATTTGGCAGGGATGGCGACGCTATAACGGCAAACATGGTTGATAAACAATCATGTTGAGATTAAACAATAAAAAAACTTAAATTATTTTGGAGACTACCATGACTAAATTCCTAAGCGCTATGTTCGTTGTTGCTATGCTTGCTGCTGGTTCTGCTGCTGTTGCTAATGAAGCTGCTGCTCCTAAAGCTCCTGCTGCTGCTAAAGCTGCTGCTGCTAAAGCTGATAAAGCTGCTCCTGCTGCTCCTGCTGCTGCTGCTCCTGCTGCAACTGCTGCAACTGCTGCTAAAGCTGATTGTTCTAAAGTAGAAGGCGCTGCTAAAGCTGAATGTGAAGCTGCTGCTTCTGCTGCTCCTGCTGCTCCTGCTGCTGGTAATGCTGCTCCTGCTGCTGCTCCAACTGCTCCAGCTAAAAAATAATTATTAATCCTTAGTTTTTAACTAAGCATTAAAGTTTATACCGCGTATCAGGCAACTTATACGCGGTATTTTTATTTTAGTCGCTAGTTGCTAGTTATTAGTTGCTAGTATATACTTCACTAGTGACTAGCAACTAATAACTAGCAACTATCATGCGCGTCCTTGTAATTGAAGATGATAAAAGCCACGCTGAATATATTGTCAGCGGTTTAAAGGAAGCCGGGCATAATCCGGATCTTGCCATAAATGGTATAGATGGCTTGCACATGGCCACAGAAGAAAAATACGATATAATAATAGCCGACCGCATGCTGCCGAAACTTGATGGCCTTGCAGTAATCCAGGCGCTCCGCAGCAGCAATAATAAAACCCCTGTACTGATACTAAGCACCCTATCCAATGTTGAAGAACGCATTAAAGGCTTAAAAGCTGGTGGGGATGATTACCTTACCAAGCCATTTTCATTTGGTGAGTTACTGGCGCGCATTGAAGCCTTGCTCCGCCGAAATACAATAGAATCTGAACATACGGTCCTTACCGCCGGTGATTTGGAAATGAACCTTATTACCCGTGAAGTTAAGCGCGATGGCAAGAAAATAACCTTACAAAACAGAGAGTTCCGCCTGCTTGAGTTTTTAATGCGCCGCCCTAACCAAGTTGTTACAAGAACCATGCTGCTTGAAGGCGTGTGGGATTTTCATTTCAACCCTGCCACTAACCTTATTGATGCGCAAATGAGCAAACTCCGCCAGAAGGTGGATAAAGGGCATGCAAAGCAGATTATCCAGACAATCCGTGGTGCGGGGTATAAAATCTGTGGGGATTAAGGTAGTAAGGTTTTTCCATTCATTTTCATTCAGGGCAGGTGCATTATTTTTTATTGCCTTCTGCGCCGTTCTCCTATCGATGAGAATATTGATATATATTCAGGCTATCAACACCACTAGTAACGATATAAAAGAAATTGTTACAGCCTATTCCGAAGCAATCCAGCAAAGCATGGAAAAGCATAACACACGTTATGTTAATGATTACATAGAGGCTTTGCTTGAAGATATTCACGATAAACACATGATTATCGCCATCCGTGAAAAAAATGGCAATATTGTAGGGAATATTGATAGCTGGCCTGTTGTTTCAGCCAAGCCTGGAAATTACTGGATTGATTTTCCTATCCTGCAGGAAACTGATGATGACTTAAGCGATGATAATATCCAGATAGATATAATGGCAAATGTTATAAATTACCCTAAAGGCCGCAGCATGCTGGTAGGTTACGACCTGAAGCGACTTGACGTTATGAAAGAGGCGCTGTGGATGGCTCTGGTGATAAATGCAATGCTCTCTTTTGCCGCTGCATTTCTTATGACCATACTTATGATTTTCATACTTAACAGGCACATGCGCAAGATTAACATTGCCTGTACGGAAGTATTGCACGGCAATAATACACACAGGGTAAAACTTTCCGGTGCCGATGATGAATTCGAGCGGCTTGGCAAGAACTTGAACGCCATGCTTGATCTTAACGGGGCGCTGCTTGAGGCGGTAAGGGATTCCACCAATGCACTAGCGCATGATATGCGCACTCCGCTTAGCCGCCTGCGCATAAACCTGCAACGCATTATAGAAAAACCGGATGTCCCTGCGCATGTGCAGGAAGATATTACAGCATCTGTCGGTCAAATTGATAAACTGGTGGAAATGTTCCAGAACATACTCAGTATTGCAAAAGCGGAAAGCCGCACCCAGACAGATATATACAGCTCTTTTGATATAGCCGCTCTCACCAACGATATTGTTGATTTTTATGCAACTTTTATTGAAGATAAGAACCAGGAACTTAGCATTGATATAACCACAGAAGAAATGCTTTTCCAAGGCGATCGCCAGTTAATAGCGCAATCAATATTAAATTTAGTTGATAATGCAGTAAAATATACGCCGGAAAAAGGCCGTATAAGCGTATCCCTAGAAAAAACTGATTATGCGGTAATCTGTACCATAGCTGATTCCGGCCCCGGCATACCGGAAGAATTCCGCGAAAAGGTTAAAGAGCGCTTCTTCCGCATGGATGAAAGTCGCTCTGCTGAAGGCACTGGCCTTGGCATGAGCCTGGTTGAAGCGGTAGCAAATCTGCATAATGGCCAATTAAAACTGGAAGATAATAACCCCGGTCTTAAAGTGCGGTTTATATTGCCAGTTAAAAGAGAGAGGGTGGTTGGAGTTTAGGCTCTGTAAAAAAAACATTTTATAGCCTTACCACCAATATTTAGGGTAAGCCCTTTCCTTTGAAAGGTTGTTTTTTATAACGCCGCAAATTACCAGTATAACAGCCCCTGCAAGAACAGGAACTAATATAAACCCCCACGAAGCATGGGTTAATATAACCACAATTGGGTCTGCCCCGGCTGGTGGGTGAAGGGTGCGGGTGTACTGCATTACAGCAATTGAAGTGGCAACAGCCATAGCTACTACCCACCATTGGTCACCAAATAAATTAAGCAATATAAGTGAAATAGTTGTGGCGATTAAATGCCCGCCGATAACATTACGCGGCTGCGCAAGCGGGCTATCTGGTGCGCCGAAAATAAGTACGCATGTTGCGCCAAATGGCGCCATAATCATTACAGAATCGGTGCAATAGGAAATTCCATATAGAATGCTTATAGCTGCCATGGAAGTTAGCCATGAAACTGAAATATAGCGAAAGTTAGGGCGTGGCGGTAAAGGATGTCCACCTTTCATTTTGGGGAAGTAGTGTTTGCAGCCCGCGCGGATGATGCGTTTTACCATGGTTGCTGTGTATTGATTAAGAATTACTTAGAGCCTGTAGCGAATTATCGGATATTGTCATTCCAGAATTTAGAAAACATTGGATTTACGTGCTTAGTAAATCCTAGGTTTTATTAATATCTGGAATCCAGTTTTCTATAAATCAAAACCTATTTATTTAATAATAAAGATGTTTTATAAGTAACTGGATTCCAGATAGCAAGTTCGGCTAACTCATTAAAACGGCTGAAGGAGCCAGTTTCATGAGCTGCCTCCCTAGCTTATGGAATGACAGCATCCGATGGAATTCTGGATACTTGATACCAAGTGCGTCCTAAGTATTTACTAAACGTGCAAATCTAAGGGCTTCTAAGTTCCGGAATAACAACGACACAAATAATTTACTAATAGGCTCTGAGGTTCATCAGTCACTATACACTATAAATTAAAACGGAATTTCATCATCCAAACCGTGGTTTGAAAAATCATTATTGCTATTGTTGGATGAAGGTGATGGGCTGCTGTTATAATTGCCGCCGGAGTTGTTATCACCATAAGAACTGCCGCTGCTATTGCCGCCTTTGCTATCGAGCATGGTAAGGGTGGAGTTGAACGGCTGCAATACGATTTCAGTTGTGAATTTTTCCTGGCCGTTTTGATCCTGCCATTTGCGGGTTTGCAAAGCGCCTTCGATATATACTTTTGAGCCTTTCTTAAGATATTGTTTTACAACATTCATAAGGCCCGGGTTAAATATAACCACGCGGTGCCATTCAGTTTTTTCCTTGCGTTCACCGCTGTTTTTATCCTTCCATGTTTCGGAAGTTGCGATTGTAAGGTTGCCGATTTCCTTGCCATCCTGTGTAGTGCGAATTTCAGGGTCTTTGCCTAAATTTCCTATCAAGATCACTTTATTAACACTGCCAGCCATATCTTGGTTCCTAGTTGCTAGTTATTAGTTGCTAGTTGTTTAGTGATGATTAAGCATTTTAAATAACCTATCACCAGCCATAACAACTGACGCAAAAATTGGAATTGTAAACCTAAACATATTTTCTGAAAATAGCAATAATTTAATCAAAAATACATTACTTTCCTTGCTAATATAGGGACATGTAGCTACAATGGCGCGTTGATAAATTCGTTTATGGTTAGTCGTTTATAGTTAGCGGCACTCACGATAAACGATCCACGATAAACGATAAACGGGCACAAAATGGAAGAATATATAAGAGTAATAGGCGCAAAAGAACATAACCTTAAAAATGTAAGTGTTGATATACCGCGCAATAAATTAGTAGTAATTACCGGGCTATCGGGCTCAGGAAAGTCATCCCTTGCATTCGATACAATTTATGCGGAAGGCCAAAGGCGCTATGTAGAAAGTCTTTCTGCCTATGCCCGCCAGTTCCTGCAATTGCAGGGCAAGCCTGATGTTGAATCCATCACTGGCCTATCACCTGCTATTGCGATTGACCAGAAAACCGTATCACGTAATCCGCGCTCTACTGTAGCAACTGTTACGGAAATATACGACTATATGCGTCTTTTATATGCTCGTATTGGTGTTCCTTATTCACCTGCAACAGGCCAGCCGATTGAAAGCCAGAGCGTGTCTGATATGGTTGACCGCATTATGGAATTGCCAAAAGATACGAAAGTATATTTGCTTGCACCATTCATCCGGGGCAGGAAAGGGGAGCATACCAAGGAATTGCTTGATTTAAGGAAGCAGGGTTTCACCCGCGTTAAAATTGATGGTGAATTATATGAACTGGATGATTTACCAAGGATAGATAAAAACAAGCACCATGATATGGAAATTGTGGTGGATAGGCTTGCTATAACGGAAGAATTGGGCAACCGTTTGCCTAGTTCCCTGGAAACTGCACTCAAACTTGCAGAAGGGCTTATTTATATTGATGTGGTTTCTGTTCCAGAAGTGGAAGATGCAGAGGAAGAAGATAATTCTGAAGATACTAAAGCAAAAGGAAAAGGCAAAAAGAAAGCTGATAAAGCGGCTAGCCGCCCTGCTGCCAAAGCTGGCGACCGCTTAGTATTTTCTGAAAAATTTGCATGTCCGGTTTCAGGCTTTACAATTTCTGAAATTGAGCCGCGCATGTTCTCGTTCAACAGCCCTTATGGTGCTTGTAAGGAATGCGATGGCCTTGGAACTGAAATATATTTCGCGCCTGAACTTATTATCCCAAATGAAGATATATCGCTAACGCAAGGCGCGATTGCGCCTTGGTCCAGCCAGGCTTCAAGGCAGGTTACACAAACTTTCCGCGCACTTGCCAACCATTATAAATTTGATGTTGAGTTGCCATATAAGGATTTGCCGGAAGAAATAAAGCAGATTGTTCTTTATGGTTCTGGTGAGGAGCATATTAAAATAGATTATGATGATGGTTCGCGCAGATTTTCTGTAAATAAGCCGTTTGAAGGGGTGATAAGCAATCTTTATAAAAAATGGAAAGATGCTGAAACCAGCTGGTACCGTGAAGAAATGGAGAAGTACCAGACTCTTACAAAATGTCATAAATGTAGCGGCCACCGCCTTGCCCAGGAATCATTATGTATAAAAATCGCCGGGCATAATATCGGTGAAATTTCTGAAATGACTATCACCCAATCTTTGGATTGGTTCTCTACGCTTGATGATAAATTAAGCAATACCCATAAGAAAATTGCCGAACGCGCACTAAAAGAGCTGATAAAGCGCCTGGAATTCCTGAATAATGTAGGCTTGGATTACCTTACTCTTAACCGTGAATCCGGCACATTATCAGGTGGCGAAAGCCAGCGTATCCGCCTTGCTTCGCAAATTGGTTCAGGCCTCTCTGGTGTATTATATGTACTGGATGAGCCTTCAATTGGTCTGCACCAGTGCGATAACCGCAAGCTTATCGGTACGTTAAAGGGCTTACGTGACCTTGGAAATAGCGTGTTGGTTGTAGAACATGACGAAGATACTATGCGTGAAGCCGATTGGCTGATAGACGTTGGTCCTGGCGCTGGTATCCATGGCGGTCATATAATTTCTGAAGGCACGCCAAAAGAAGTGGAAAATGACCCAAATAGTATCACCGGGCAATATTTAAGTGGCAGAAAAGTAATTGAAGTTCCGCTTAAAACCAGGCCGTGGAGCAAGCATAAAGTTATCGGCATCAGGGGCGCTACGTCAAATAACCTGCGCAATGTTGATGTTGATATTCCGCTTGGTATTTTCACTTGTGTTACAGGAGTTTCCGGTGGCGGAAAATCCAGCCTTGTAATCCATACGCTTTATAAGGCAATCACTAAAAAATTAAACGGCACTAAGGTAACTCCTGGGCCGCACAGGGCAATAACTGGTTTGGAAACAATCGATAAAATTATCGAAATTGACCAATCACCAATTGGCCGTACCCCGCGTTCCAACCCTGCCACTTATACAGGCGCATTTGGGCCTATCAGAGATTGGTTTACTAACTTGCCGGAATCTAAGGCGCGTGGTTATAAGCCTGGGCGTTTCTCATTTAACGTGAAAGGTGGAAGATGTGAAAACTGTCAGGGTGATGGCCTTATTAAAATAGAAATGCACTTCTTGCCCGATGTTTATGTAAACTGTGATGTGTGCGCGGGTGCGCGTTATAACCGCGAAACATTACAAGTGAAATATAAAGGCAAATCCATTGCCGAAGTGCTTGATATGAATGTTGAGGAAGCCAATGAATTCTTTGCAAAAGTTCCTGTAATTAAGGAAAAAGTTGAAGCTTTGAAGGAAGTGGGTTTGGGTTATATTAAACTGGGGCAATCTGCAACCACCCTATCGGGTGGTGAGGCGCAACGTGTGAAACTTGCAAAAGAACTTTCCAAGCGTTCTACTGGCCGTACTATTTATATCCTTGATGAGCCTACAACGGGTCTCCACATGGATGATACGGGTAAGCTTTTGAAAGTTCTGCATGCACTTGTTGATGCTGGCAACACCGTGCTAGTAATCGAGCATAACCTTGATGTTATTAAAACGGCAGACCATATTATTGATGTGGGGCCTGGTGGTGGTGATAAAGGTGGTTACATAGTTGCAATAGGAACGCCGGATGATGTTGCCAATAACCCGAAAAGCATTACAGGTGAATTCTTAAAGCCTTATATGGATAAAAAGCAGAAGATTGCTTAAGTTTAACAGCATATTATCCTGAATATAATTCAGGGTAGTATGTTGTATTCACGCCTACACCTCTTATAGCCTGTAGCGAATTAACGACTTTGTCATTCCAGAAGCCGCTTTTTTCCAATTTTTTCTTCAAAAATTGGCAAGAAAAGCGAGCTATCTGGAATCCAGGTCTTATAAATTCTGGAATAACACAGCCCCTTAATTCGCTACAATCTCTTATAGCAAGTTTTATTCATTAATATTAAAAACAGAAACGCTGGGGTTGCTACTATTTTCGGCATTAATCTTTTCCACCTGCAATCTTGATGCTGCAAGTTTTTGCGAGCAGTAATCCTTTAATAACTGGCCTCGTGAATATACTTCCATGGCTTTATCAAGGCCAGCCTCGCCTCTTTCAAGGGTGGATACTATTTCTTCGAGCTCAAAAAGTGCCTGCTCAAAGGTTAATTTACTTATATCGGCATCTTTTTTTATGGTCATGTTTGCTTACTTTTTAAATACGGTATTTACAGTTACAATGAATAACAATATTATACACTCAATTTCAATAATATTATAAGATCTCATGACAGCTAAAATATACAAACCAGCAAAAAACGCAATGCAATCCGGTAAAGGTAAACAAAGTTGGGTACTTGAATATATGCCTGATAATACCAGATCTATAGATCCTGTCATCGGATGGAACAGCAATACTGATACAACGCAGCAAATACATCTTAAATTCCAGAAATTAGAAGATGCTGAAAAATACGCACAGCACCACAAAATCAATTACATAGTAACCTTGCCGAAATCTACAAAATTAATAAAGCAAACCTATGCTGATAATTTTCTTGGTAATAAAGGAAGTTATTGATAATTATAGCGTTTTCGCTTTTTTATTTCTGCGTCGTTATTTTTCAGATTCCTAAAATTAGCGAACCTTCAGTATGATGAAATATAAGTAAACTTTACTTCATCATAATTTGATTTTACCTAGGTTCTGCCCAATATTTGGCGGATATCCGGGATGACAATTACAAAAATCTCAACAGAACTTAGCGCGCATTCGCGTGAAAAAGTGCTATTCACAATTTGAGTGGGCATGCCCCCTCTCCGAAAGAGGGGGCGCTTATAACTCCCTACATCAATCCTGACCATGCAGGGTCTGATGCTTCCATCGGGGTTTTTACCTTGCGCTGGTTATATCCTGTTAAATCTATAGAATGGATACTCCATGCGCCTTGTTTATTGCCGGAAGATGGTGATTGGCGCGCATACATTATAATACGTCCATTTGGCGCCCATGTTGGGCCTTCATCAAGGAAGCTTTCGGTTAGAAGGCGTTCGCCGCTGCCATCGGCGCGCATTACACCAATATAGAACTTATTGCTATGCATTTTTGTAAATGCAATCCAGTCTCCACGTGGTGACCATACAGGCGTTCCATATCTGCCCCTGTCAGAAAAGCTGATGCGTTTTACACCACTACCATCAGAATTCATGGTATAAAGCTGCTGAGAACCGCCACGGTCTGAGTTAAACACAATCTGGCTGCCATCAGGTGAGAATGAAGGTGATGTATCAATAACCCCTTGGCTGTTGGTAAGACGCTTCTTTTCGCCGGATGCAAGGTTCATTGTATAAATAGAGCTATCACCGCCAGATTCTACCGACATTACTATGGATTTACCATCAGGCGAGAATCTTGGCGCGAAAGACATGCCAGGGAAATTACCAACTACCTGGGTTTTGCCGGTATCGACATTCCTTATATATACTTTTGGTATGCCTGATATATAAGACATATATATCACTTCATTAGCAGCCGGGGAGAAACGTGGTGTTAAAACCAGGTCGCCGCCATCGGTTAAGAAACGGTGATTTTCACCATCTTGGTCCATAATAGAAAGGCGTTTTATACGTTTAATCGCAGGGCCTGATTCTGAAACATAAACAATGCGGCTATCGAAATAACCATTTTCCCCTGTGATGCGTTTATATACTTCATCGGCAATTAAATGCCCTACGCGGCGCCAGTTCTTATTGTTAGTAGTGAATGATTTTCCTGCAATCTGCTGTTGGCTGTAAACATCCCATACGCGGAATTCAGTTCTAAATTCATCTGCGCCGCTAGTGGTTATGCCGCCTGTTACAAGGGCTGCCGCGCTGATCTGCCGCCAGTCTGGAAAGCTTGGCATAGTATCTTTGCTGGAGATTTGCTGTATGAATGCCTGTTTGCTGATGGATTTAAACAACCCTGATGATTCTAAATCTTTTTCCACAACATCCATTATGGCTTTGCCTAAATCATTTTCAGATTCATTCCCGCCAACAAGATAGGGCAGGGCAACAGGGAGTGGGTCAACATTACCACGTGTAATATCAATGCTCACAAGTGCATTGGCGGCTTGTGTGAAAAATGTGGCAACAATTAAAGCTGCAAAAAATAAACGGTATTTCATATTCTTTATAATCATAATGTTAATTAATATTTCTAGATAATGACTGTTTTTACCTAAGGAAAGGATATGTGGTATTATAATTTCTATAAACAAACAATATAAATTTATTAAAATGTTTCATAATCATAATTTTTGTAAAACAATTGATTCACTACTTATCCACAGGAACTTGTCAATTTTGAAACAAAAAATCTTCCCAAAGCCAGCTATATAGATATACTATAGCCAGCTATGTAGACATACTATTGCTATTCCATATAAACTTACTCATTTCAGATAAATCTTTGAAACTCCTTGAGTTAATACCACATATTGTGTGCATTGCTAATTTTTACACAAAATATGCAATTTAATGATGGACTTTATGCGAGATATTGATAGAATATACGTCGTGGAAAATTGTAATAAATAAATATCAGATATCTAAAAGCCTGAATATCAGCAAAATTTAAAGAGGAAGAAATGGCCGTACCAGTAAATTCAATTCAGCTCGATAGAAGCAGGGATGCTAAACTTACAGATTTTGGCAAGGCTGTGCTGATAGACCGTTATTTACTCGATGGTGAAGATTTTCAATTAATGTTTGCCCGCGTTGCAGCTTTTTATAGCGACGATGCAGCACATGCGCAAAGGCTTTACGACTATATAAGCAATCTGTGGTTTATGCCTGCAACACCAATCCTTAGTAATGGTGGCACAAAGCGTGGCTTGCCTATTTCCTGCTTCTTAAATGAAACCGAAGATAGCTTAAAAGGCATCGTAGATTTATGGAATGAAAATGTATGGCTTGCTGCCCGTGGCGGTGGTATTGGTAGTTACTGGGGTAATTTGCGCGCAATTGGTGAAACTGTGCGCGGCAATGGCAAAACATCTGGAGTAGTACCGTTTATAAGGGTACAGGATTCTTTAACGCTGGCTATTTCCCAAGGTTCCCTTCGTCGTGGTAGTTCTGCGGTTTATCTTCCGGTATGGCACCCTGAAATTGAAGAATTTATTGACCTGCGCCGCCCAACTGGCGGTGATCCTAACCGTAAAGCCTTAAATATCCACCACGGTGTTGTTATTAGCGATGATTTCATGCGCGCTGTAGAAAAAGATGATATATGGGAGCTACGCAGCCCTAAGGATAAATCTGTTATTTCCATCATGCGTGCCCGTGATTTATGGATTAAATTATTGCTTGCCCGCCTTGAAACTGGCGAGCCTTATATGTTATTTTCAGATAACGTGAATAAACATGTGCCGGAAAGCTATAAGCGCCTTGGTCTGCAAGTTAAAACATCAAACCTGTGCAGTGAAATCACCCTTGCAACCGGCACTGACCATCTTGGCAAGGACCGCACTGCGGTATGCTGCCTTTCATCCCTCAATTTAGAAAATTATGATGAGTGGAAAGACCATCCAATGATAATTGAAGATATCATGCGGATGCTGGATAATGTTCTTCAGGACTTTATTGATACTGCGCCAGTAGCAATGGAAAAAGCTGCATATTCCGCCAGCCGTGAGCGCAGTATTGGCCTGGGTGTTATGGGCTTCCATTCATACCTGCAATCCAAAGGCATCCCGATGGAATCAGTTATGGCGAAAGTGTGGAACAAGAAAATGTTTGAGCATATCCGTAAAGAAGCTGATAAGGCCTCGGTTGTTCTAGCTGAAGAGCGCGGCGCTTGCCCTGATGCTGTGGAAGCTGGGCTAATGGAGCGTTTCACCCATAAAATGGCAGTAGCGCCAACTGCTTCAATTTCAATCATTTGCGGCAATTCATCCCCAGGGGTTGAGCCTTATGCTGCCAATAGCTTCACACAAAAAACCCTTACAGGTTCATTTGTGGTGCGCAATAAAAACCTGGTGAATTTACTTAATGAAAAAGGCCAGAATAATGATGATGTGTGGTCCTCAATTGCAACGCATGAAGGTTCGGTGCAGCAGCTTTCATTCCTTTCCCAGGATGAAAAAGATGTATTTAAAACCGCATTCGAACTAGACCAGCGCTGGCTGATTG
>DITJ01000015.1 GCA_002422795.1 Alphaproteobacteria bacterium UBA6187
TGATACAAACCTATTAAAACTTAAAATACATGTCAAAAAAAGACCTGGACCCTAAACTTTCTACCCTTACCGAGCATCTGGCGGAGCTGCGCAAGCGCCTGTTATATTCAGTTCTAGCTTTTTTTGTTATATTTTGCGGCTGTTATTTTTTTGCAGAAAATATCTATAACTTCCTGGTGTCGCCGCTTGCAGAACTATACGAAGGGGAGAAAGGAAGAAGGCTTATCTATACAGGTCTTACCGAAGCCTTCTTAACCTATGTTGAAGTGGCGTTTTATGCGGCTTTGTTTGTTTCATTCCCGATAATTGCATCGCAGATTTATTTATTCCTTGCCCCTGGGCTTTATAATAAAGAGCGCAAAGTGATATTCCCGTTGCTTGTTGCGGCTCCTGTGCTTTTTGCATTGGGTTCTGCACTTGCATATTATGGTGTAATCCCTATGGCATGGAAATTTTTTGCAGGTTTCGAAGTGCCAGCGGCGACAGGGCAAATGCCGATACAGTTAGAAGCAAGGGTGAGTGAATATTTATCACTTGTAATAAGCTTGATATTTGCGTTTGGCATAGCTTTCCAATTACCTGTAGTACTTACAATATTGGCAAGGATTGGTGTTGTAACGGCGGATTCCTTAAAAAAGAAGCGTAAATATGCAGTTGTGCTGATATTAATATTTGCTGCAATTATGACTCCGCCTGATGTGTTCAGCCAGATAGCCCTTGCAGTGCCACTTTACTTGTTATACGAATGCTCGATAATTTCCTGTAGGTTTGTGGAGAAGGGGAAAAAGGTTTAGGCTTTGTTAACAGAACCTAGCCACGATCATCCATGTATAAAGGATATTCTTCCGTATTTTTGTAATTATTACTGCGTTTCCGTTTGCTCTTCTTTTCAAGTTCCATGTATTCTTCATCAGTAGGCGGGGTATAAAGGCAATAGCCTTCAAATGGATTTTTCGGTGCATTCCTGTATTTTTTATGCCAATTTTTTGATAGTTCCAGTGAATTATGCGTAGTCTTTTTTACTGACTTTGTTTTAGTTTCTAAAGCAATTTTATCAATTTCTTTACTATCAGCCGGTGCATTTGAAATATCTGCAAGGGATGTTCCAAGGCAATAGCCTTCAAAAGGGTTTATAGGCGCATTCCTTAATTGCGTATGCCAGTCATTAACCATATCATTTATATTATATTCACTATTCTTGTTTAAAGGATTATTAGCACATCCGGTAAACATAAAAATACTAATTAAAATCAAGAAAATAATAATGGATTTATTTATGGATATGAACATTAGTGTAAGACCTGATTTAATATCTGTTTATTTATAACACTAATAATTTTTTATAAACTATTATTGTATTAAATGCTTATAGTATTATAAATAAGCTGGTTAATTTAAAGTGGGAATGAAAATGCACGATATAAAAGCTATACGCAAAGATCCACATGCTTTTGATAAGGCAATGATTAAACGAGGGCTTGGCGCTGTTTCAGAAGAAATATTACTGCGTGATAAGCAGGTGCGTGGCGAAAAAACCAATTTACAGGAATTGCAGCAGCAATCCAATGAACTTGCCAAAAAAATTGGCGAACTGAAAATGAAAGGGTTGGATGCGTCTAGCGAAATTGAGGCATCTAAACAAGTGAAAGCCAAGCTTGCCGAGCTTAAAAACCAGTTGGTGGAAGAACAAAGCGACGTGCCAACTGAAGTGGTTGATGAGCTTTTATATACTTTGCCGAATATCCTGGCTGATGAAGTGCCAGAAGGTGATAGCGAAGATGATAATATTGAGGTTCGCAGGGAAGGCGAAAAACCGGTATTTGATTTTCATCCCAAAGAGCATTTTGAAATCGGTGAAAAACTTGGCCTGATGGATTTTGAGCAAACTGTAAAAATCTCCGGCAGCCGTTTTGTAACGCTAAAAGGTGGCCTGGCGCGGATGGAACGTGCGCTGGCTAATTTCATGCTGGATATCCATACAGAAGAATTTGGCTATACAGAATGTTCTGTGCCTATTTTAGTTAAAGAAGAAGCCATGTTCGGCACTGGCCAGTTGCCAAAATTTGCGGAGGATTCTTTTGTAACTACTGATGGTTACAGGCTTATTTCTACCTCTGAAATATCTCTCACCAACCTTGTGCGCGAATCTATCATTGAAAAAGATAAACTGCCAATGCGCGTTACCGCGTGCACACCTTGTTTCCGCTCTGAAGTTGGGGCTGCGGGCAGGGATACCACCGGAATGCTGCGTCAGCACCAGTTCTGGAAAGTTGAGCTGGTTAGCATTACGGATGAAAAAAGCTCGGAAGCAGAGCAGGAACGCATGGTAAATTGCGCTGAAGAAGTATTAAGGCGCCTTAAAATACCATACCGCGTGATGCTGCTTTGCTCTGGCGATACCGGCTTCACAGCCACAAAAACTTACGATATTGAAGTGTGGCTGCCAGGCCAGATGCGCTACCGCGAAATATCCAGTTGCTCAAATTGTATAGATTTCCAGGCTCGCCGCATGAATGCGCGCTATAGGGCAGGGGAAAAAGATAACCGTTTTGTGCATACCTTAAACGGTACAGGCGTTGCAATCGGGCGCGCGCTTATTGCAATAATTGAAAACTACCAGAATGAAGATGGCTCAATTACAGTGCCAGATGCGCTTAAACCTTATATGGGGTGTGATAGGATTGGTTGACTTTATTAATTAATGTGTTTATCACCCCCTCACCCTAACCCCTTGCACTAGAAAAACAGTACCTATGTACTGTTTTTTCGGTCTGCAAGCCTCAAGGGAGAGGGAACTATACAGGTGCCGCGTGTTAAGTTTTAGTTTAAAGAATGATTTCATTTCTTTCTATTAAGCACCAATGTTTATAAGGATTCGGTCTAATTCCCTCTCCCTTGAGGGAGAGGGTTAGGGTGAGGGGGATTTATACTCTGAGTATAAGCGCGCAACGATAAGAAGATATACATAAGGATTATAAGCTTTCGTAAGGCTAATAAAAGAGAGGCAGATAAGTATGAAAAAGAAATCAAAAGATACAAATAAGCCGGATCCATACCTAATTGATGATGAAAATCCTGAATGGACGGATGAAATGTTTAGAAACGCGGAGCTTGCGCACATAGCTCTACCTAAATTATTCGGTAAAAAAAATGCCGAATTATTAATGAGCGGGAAGGTTGGCCGCCCTGTTGCAGAATCTCCTAAAAAACAGATAACATTACGCCTTGATGCAGAAATTATCGAAAAATTCCGTTCGCATGGCCGTGGCTGGCAATCTGAAATTAATGCAGCCTTGCGTAGTTGACTGGCTACGCATCAATAATTACTAAACACAATCCAGCAAATCCCTTAGAGAATCTTTAAATGACAACCAAAAAATGCTCCTATGTTGCCCTTATGGGCGCACCAAATGCTGGCAAATCAACGCTTGCTAATGCTCTTTGCGGTGTGAAGTTTTCGATAGTTTCCCCGAAAGTGCAAACCACCCGTGCTAATATGAAAGGTATCTGCATGGTGGGTGATGCCCAGCTTGTGCTGATTGATACCCCGGGTATTTTCCGCCCGAAGAAAGTGCTGGAAAAAGCTATCGTAAATGAAGCCTGGCGCGGTGTGGCTGAGGCCGATAGTTTCGTGCTTGTGGTGGATTCCGGCAAAGGTATATGCAGGGAAACGGCTGATATAATAGAAACCCTGAAGCACCGAAATGCGCAGGCAATTTTAGTGCTGAACAAGGTGGATAATGTAAAGCTTGAAATATTATTGCCGCTGGCAAAAGAAATGGATGAAACCGGGGTGTTCTCTAGAATATTCATGATTTCAGCTTTATGCGGTGATGGCGTGGATGATTTGAAAAAACACCTTGCAGAAATTGCGCCTGATTCAGAATGGATGTTTCCGCCTGACCAGCTAACTGATGCGCCAATGCGCTTTTTAGCGGCAGAAATAACCCGTGAAAAATTATTTTATAATCTGGACCAGGAATTGCCATATTCTGTTGCCGTGGTTACAGATAGCTGGAAAGAAGGTAAGGGTATGACTACCATAAACCAGACTATTTTTGTTATGAAAGATGGGCAAAAGGCTATAATACTGGGCAAAGGCGGGGAGCTTATAAAGAAAATCGGTAAATCCGCGCGCCTGGAATTACAAACTATTATTGGCGGCAAAGTAAATTTATTCCTGTTTGTAAAGGTGCGTAAGAACTGGACTGAAAACCCACAAATGTATCATGATATCGGGATACAAATGCCGCAATAGGTGTAATAAAAATTATGGGGGAATACAGGATATTAAACTGGATCACCCTATAATTTTACTACGTAAAATTCGGGTGATGACGACACACTTGTGTTAATGGTATAATTGCCTACTATAATATTATGATTTAAGAATTCCAGCTTATATTCATGTTAGTAATAGCGCGCCTTTGCAGGAACGCGTGCGCTATTGCCAATTAATCGATTATAAAAATGCACATAACTAAGAATACATTTAAAAAGAGTTGTTTGGCACTTTGCATAATACTTCCAATAATATTATTGTTATTGGGAGGCATTCTTTTCTGGCAATATTTACCCTATCAGAATTTCTTAAGTAAGCAGATAATTAATATATTGGAATCTAACAATATTAAAGTTTCTGCTTTGAATATTGAAAGTGCCAGCAGTTCAGAAATCGTATTTTCTAATATTAAATTGGATGGAAATCCTGGCCTTAGCCTGGAGCATTTAAAATTAGAATATGATATATCTAAACTTGTTTCAGGAAAGTTAAACTCTGTTGAGGCTGAAAATGCCGATGTGAATTTATATAAAAAAGATAGAAAATTTCTGGTTAGTGGATTAGAGGGCTTTTTATCTAGTGGCTCCAAAAATAATAATAAAATCCCTACAGATCAGGCGGCGCTTGAAAATATTGCTCCCACCAAAATATCGATCAGGAATTTAAATATACTCGCAAAAGATGCGGATTTTGAATTGTTTTTGCCGTTGAATTTTACCTTTAACTTAAACCCGCAAGCCGCATTTAATGTAGATAGCACTGGTATTGACCTGAAGATAAAGCCATATCAATTAACTACCGGAAATATTAAGTTTAATGCGGCTTTGAATAATAAAAAATGGCAAGGAGAAGTCGTTGCGCCATCAGTCAAAATAACTGGTTTACAAGCAGATTTGCCATCTTTCTTAACAAAAATAGATTTTGTATTAGATAGCGAAAATCTATCGGCAAAAATAAATTTGAATGATGATAAGAACTTAATAATAACCAATATGGAATTATTTTTGCCAGTTGCAAAGCCAACTTTGGGAAATTTAAATATCAAACAAATCCAATTCCCCTGGGGCGGTGGTTTAATATCATCGCAATCAATTAATGTAGCGCTCGATATGAAAAGCCCTATCTTATTTAATATAAACCTTAAGAATGTTGATTTATCAGATACATTGGAGAAAATCAGTAAGGGAAAAATAAAAGGTACGGGTAAAATTAGCGGGATGTTCCCTATAATTTACAAGCCCGATGGAACAATTATCTTAAAAGATGGCATGGCAGAAGAGATTAATGATGGTATAATATCCGTGTCCCCCGAGCTTCTTCCCGGAAATAATGCACAGCTGGAATTGGCGCGCAGCCTTTTACAAAACTTTCACTATACTCGTTTGAAAATTATAGTATCATCCAAGGGAGATAAATCAGCGATTAATCTTGAGCTTGAAGGAAAGAACCCAGATTCATCCAAGCGGCCTATAAAATTTAATATAAATTTAACGGGCGACATAATGCCTTTAATACAACAAAGTATAATACCATTTAATGATATTAAAGAATTATTAAAACAGGAAAAACAATGAAAACTTTATTAATTGCTTTTATAGTAGCCATTCCGGTTATGGCATGCTCGCCTACGGTTAAGGTGCAGGCGCCTGATAAACCGATTGAAATTAACTTGAATGTTAACATTGAACACCGCATAAAAGTGGAAATAGAAAAAGATGTTAAAAAGGCGATAACTAGTAATCCAAATATTTTCTAAAGGGTCATAACATGAAAAAGTCAAAATTATTCTATTCTTTCTTAATTTTATCCGCATTAATTTTAGCAGAACCTGTAATGGCGTTGGATTTACAGCAAGCACGCTCGCAAGGTATTATTGCTGAGCAGGCAAATGGGTATGTTACTGTGATAAAAAATAGCCCGGAGGCAACAAAATTAGCAAATGAAGTTAATGCTGCACGCACACAGGAATATCAGCGTATATCCAAAGAAAATGGTCAGCCTGTTGATGTGGTTGCAAAAATTGCTGCAGGAGAAATTGCAAGAAAACTTAATGCTGGCAAATAAACCTTATAACTACTTTTATTGATATAACTGGTTGATTGAAGATATGTAAAGTATTACACTTAAGGGAAGTGAATCTTAATAGTATAGAAAGGAATTTTGCCATGAAAAAGATTATCTTAACATTACTAGTTGGCACTATGCTTTCTAATCTTACCGCATGCGGTACTATTTTACACCCTGAAAGAAAGGGGCAAAGAAGCGGGCGGATTGATCCGGGGATTGTAGTTTTAGATGGTGTGGGATTGCTTTTCTTCCTTATTCCTGGCGTTATAGCTTATGCTGTTGATTTTACTAACGGCACAATTTATCTACCTGGCGGCAGACATTCCAGTCTTGAAGAAAATTTAAGCACTAAGGAAATGACGGCTGTGCAAGTGGGGAAAGAAAATCTGTCTGATGAAAAAATAAAGACAGTAGTGTATAACCTCACGGGTAAAATTATTGATCTAAACGACCCTAATATAAAAGTGTATAAAGCTAATGCTGATAAAGAGAGAGTTGGATAATTAATTCTTCGTCCAATGGCGTATTTTTAAGTGGGTTTCCTATTAAAAATGCGCCTAACTCTCGAATATCCTGCTCCAAACTTCTATGCTCACTATCGTTAAATAACTAACGGTCACTCTCTTTATTTGCCAATATATAACTTTATTACTTCTTTCTCCATACACTTGCCAGCGTGATTATATATTCAAATTTTCGGCTGTGCTCGCGTATTAGGAAAGGCAATTCCTCCTGATGGATTAGTTCAAATTCCGTAAGAATTTCTTTTACATCCGCAATACCATTTAGCCAGCGTGATTTAGGTGTATATTCTTCAAGCCAGCTAAATGGCGTTGTCATTACCAGTATGCCATCCTTTTTAACCAATGCGTTTTCGCCTTGCATCCGCTTTAAGCAAGCTGCAGGTTCTGGCAAACGGCATAGCACATTTGCCATTAACACCGCATCAAAACCATTTAAATGCACCGGCAATATACATGCATCGCCTTGCTCAAAGCGCACGCGGCTGCGGTCAATTTCAGGGTCAACTTTAGCAGTGAGCGATACACCTTCTTCCCCAGAATCTTTCCGCCAATAGCTTAACTCACCTTTATTATTTAGAATGTTAGCATTATTTATAAACTCATAGCTATAATCGATTCCTATCACTTCCTTAAAATGCCTGGCCATCTCAAAGGTTGAACGCCCAACCGCGCAACCTAAATCAAGTGCACGTCCAAAACTACTGGCATATTGCGCAATAAGCTCAGCGCATTTCATCGGTAAATCTACTATTTCTGGGCGCGCTAAATTGAACTGCGGCACTTTATCCCATATTTCTTTATCGCTACCCCAATGGGTCAGCATATATTTATTTAGCATTTCTTGCGTTTCATAAGTTGGCGCAGAATTGTTGTTAAGCAACCTGGCTCCTGATTGGGCGTTGCCATCTTCGCTCTGGACAATACGGAAACCAGCATGTTGAAAGAAATGTGGGCGGAAATGGAACCGGGCGAAACGACTTGCCTGGTCGCCCGTGGAAATAAAGGAGCCGCCCAGGATCATCTGGTGCTTTCCGTCATAACATGGAGCGCTAAAATCATCATAATAAGGATGCGGGTTTGCCCCGCTAAGTGGATGAAAATGGTCTTCACACCATTGCCAAACATTGCCAAACACATCATGAAAACCTTTGCTATTGGGAGTTTTCGCATTTACAGAGCTTTCTCCACCAGACTTCAGGTTGTTATTGGCAATATATTCCTTACCATCGCGAATAGCGTGGTGCTCTGCTTCTGTAAGCAGGCGATACGGCGCGCCGCCATCGTTCTCACTTTTCCAGGCACAATAGGCTTTAGCTTCATGATAATTCACACATACCGGCCAATCAGGCTGCATATCAACTATTTCGAAAATAGTGCGTATCTTATAAAGATGTAATCCGCTTGGGCCATCTTGCACCCAAAAACTAGGGAATTTTATGTTACGGAAACATCGCCAGTCCCAGCCATCTAGCGACCAGTATTTTTCTTCCGCATAGCCGCCTGCTTTCACAAAATCCAGAAATTCCCTGTTGCTGATAAGTTGTTTACTTGCAGCAAATGGCCGCACAATACGAACTTCGCTACCATATTCATTATCCCAGCCAAAAGTTGGGAAATCATGCGGTTTTCCGAGTGACACTTGGCTTTCATCCATATTTATCATGCTATTGGCGGAAAAATTTTGTGTGTTTATGGATTCAATTGCAGGCCAGGCATCTGGTTTGCGTACACACTCTATGGGCAACTCCCTTATAAGCACGCTAGAGGTTTCCAGGTGAATACGCTCATGTTCAAAACCCATCACGAGCGCCCACATTGGGCTTTCCTGGGTAATTGGTAGATGGCTAGGTTCTAAGTGTGGGTGCGTTTCAATAAGGTTGCTAATAATTTCATAAACTTGTTTGCGGTATGCACGCACATCGGCAAGAAGCGGCCAAATAAACTGATTGCCATCATGCAAGTCATCCCAGCGCATTTCATCAACGCCCATTTCAAACAGCTTCTCAAAATCTGCATTAAGAGGCTTATCCAACAGCCCTGCGACCCTTAATTTATTGATATACAAAGATGCAACATGCCCATAATAAAAAATTAGCGGGTGGCGTAGCTGGTGATATGGGCGGCGGTAATAAGCTTCTTCATTTGCAAGGCCGCTAAGCAGCACTTCTGTAAGGGACCAGCTATTGTTGAAATAATCGAGAATTTCCTGGCGGCTGGAATCTAGCCTAACTTGCTGCAAGGAAGTTATTGTTCCATCCGCGTGAACACCTGGGCATTTTCCATAAACAGGTGGTAAACCAGTATATTCTAAGATATCATTGTTTTTAACATCTAGCCGAGCCGCTATATGCATATTAAATCCTAAATTGTATTTGCCACCTTTACTTAAGGTATAGTGTTTTACTTTTTATTTCAAATTCATAAAATACTAAATGGACAACTATATAATTAAAAGATTTTTAAAAATTCCTCTTTCAAAACATCATCAAGCGCATCCATGGTAACTTGCCGGCCTAAACCGGCAAAAGAAGTTACCCCGTATTCTGATATACCGCATGGCACGATGCCTTTAAAATTAGCTAAATCAGGGTGCAAATTAATAGCAATACCGTGATATGTAACCCACTTGCGTATCCTTATGCCGATTGCCGCAATTTTTGCCTCACCTGATGGCGTATCTACCCATATTCCAATCCTTCCCGGCCTTCTTCCGCCATCTATATCAAAGCGGCTTAGGGTGTTTATTATCCATTGTTCCAGGTTTTGCACATAAGCGCGGATATCCTCGGCGTTGCGGGCTTTTAAATTAAGCATAACATAAGCAACCCTTTGCCCAGGGCCGTGATAGGTAAACTCACCGCCTCGTCCGGCTTCATATACAGGGAATTTATCCGGCTCCAGTAAATCAGCTTTTTTTGCGCTGGTTCCGGCCGTGTAAAGCGGCGGGTGCTCCACCAACCATACAAGCTCGCTCCCTTCGCCTGATATAATATCGGCAACCTGTCCTTCCATTTGCTTTAGTGCGTAATCATAGCCGGTTAAGCCTTCAGAAATTTTCCATTCCATTGTTATCATTAGCCTTAAAAAATTCTTCAAATTCTACATTTAAAATAGCAGCCAGCTTGATTAATACTTCAAAAGAAATTTTGCTATCACCCCTTTCGTATTTTTCAAGGGTGCGGGTGCTAATTCCAGAAAGGCTGGAAAGCCCGTCTATAGTAATTTTTCGGGCAATTCGTGCTTTATGAATTTTATCACCGATATTCCTATAAAACTGATGTAGTGCGATGCCTTCTTCGCGCGTTGTTATTAAGCTCATTTCAAACTCCTTTAATTAAGGTGTTTATGGTTCGTCATCACCCGAATTTTACGATAGTAAAATTATAGGGTGATCCAGTTTAAAATTCTGGATTCCCCTATAGTTTTTTAAGAAAAAAACTCGGGGAATGACGATATACATAAACATCAATTGATTAAAATAACCACCAGTTGCCTGGTGGCCGGAAGTTCAAACAGCTGTAATACATCAGCCGCCATACCCTTTAGCTTGCGCCTGGACATGCGGCATGGCCAACCGGCCACAAAGGCTGGAAATAAAAAACCACCCAAAAACCGGAGGGTGAAGGCCGTGTATTACAGGAAGTGTTTGAAGCTTCCAGGGCAAATGCCCATGTGCTGATTTTAAGTTATGGCTGGTGATAAGTAAAGCAGTTTGTATTGACTTTTGCGGTAAAATAGATTTAGAATAGACTGCAGGGAAGGGTGATGCCTTGCCGGGGACCACCCTCCCTAGTTCAAGAATTACTAGCGATCTTTAAAAAGCTCTGCTAGCAACTCAAAAACCAGCCAGGATATTCTGAGTCATACCCTTACCCACAAATTGTGGTATGGGTATTTATTTCTCACCCAACCTATATTACACTGCCAATTATTTAACAAATAATGCAGGTAGTATTATGAAAAGTCATTCGAATTGGATAATAGAAGAATTATCTGGTGTATCGCTTGGAGACAAGCGCCTTGATGACCGTTTATTTCAAATAAGTGAATCATTTTATAATAGCCCGGAATTGAGCATCCAATCTTCGTGTAATGGTTGGGCTGAAACCAAGGCTGCATATAGATTTTTTGATAATGAGAAGGTTACTGCGGATAAGATATTATCGCCTCATATGGAATCGACGTTGCAGCGTGTTTCAAAAGAAAAGATTGTCCTGATGGTTCAGGATACTACATTGATAGATTGCAGCCATAGGGAGTCCGCTATAGATGGTATTGGCCATTTATTTCGGGATAGTGACCAAGGATTTTTGCTACATCCTACAATTGCAGTCACACCTGACAAGCGTTGTTTGGGTGTTGTTCATAATCATTGTTGGGTAAGGAAGGAGCTTGGGGTCAGGCATGATTTTAGTAAGAAAACAGCATCCGAAAAAGAGACGCAACGCTGGCTTGAAAGCTACCGCTATAGCAATGAAATAGCAAAAAACAATCCTGGTACATCAGTCATCAATATCGCCGACAGAGAGGCGGATGTTTATGAATTCTTTATGGAAACGCTCGGTAATCTGGAGGCGGATAACAATGCCGGCTGGATTATAAGATCGGCCTATAACCGCAAGCTTATGAATAGCGAAAAACCTGAGCATCTGCTGTGGAACAAGCTTAGGGCCGGAGAAATCGTACAACAGATCGAGTTTGACCTACCCAACTACAAGAAACATGACCGTAAAACAAACAAAGTAACGCAGGAAATCCGAGCGGCAAGAGTAACCTTAAAGCCATGCAAAGGCATTAAAATGAGGTCTTTGAAACCAGTGGATGTTACCGCTGTTTTATGTACAGAAAAAAATACCCCAGAAGGTGCAAAGCCAATTGAATGGCTGTTGTTAACAAGTATCGAATTAAACCAGGAAACTACGCCGGAAATTATCGTTCAATATTACCTATGCCGCTGGCAGATCGAGCTTTATTTTAAAACCCTTAAAAGTGGCTGTAAAATAGAGTGCCTACAGCTTGATTCCTACAAAAAACTAAATGCTTGTATCGCGTTATATATGATCATAGCATGGCGCATCATGTTTATTACAATGGTGGCGCGCGATGCAAAAAATGTCCCATGCACATTATTGCTCGGAGATGAAGAATGGAAAACAGCCTTTATACTGGCAAATAGAAAACCACCGCCAGAGCAGATACCAACCTTATATGAAATGACCAGGATAATTGGAAAACTAGGCGGATTCCTGGGACGAAAATCAGACGGAGAATCAGGCATTAAAGCAATCTGGACCGGCATGAATAAAGTCCGCCAGGCTCTTACCATTACTAACAATAAAATGGACTATGATTATGAAATCATTTAATCTATATTTAAGGGTAAGGGTAAGGGTTACGGTAGTCTATATGGTTAGGATCTATTTTATTTCTATAACCGCGCTGTTTTTGCAGCCATATTAAAAACTGTTTTAAAGCCCTTAAATTATCATCAACATATGAAAGTGATACATTTTTCTCCAACATATGATAAATATAACGGTTAGCCCGTTTTTCATTAAATGAACTAAAAATTTCAAACCTTGTAAACTCTTCATAACATCTTACATGTTTTAAAACACTTCTTACGGTTTTTTCATCTTTATGTAGCTTGCGATGAAAATGTATGCGGAATTTGTATTTCAGACGTTCATTTTCTGCAGAATAACGAGCGCGATTTTCTTTGCTAATAAGGGTTACCTATCTTTTGTAATTAAAGTTGATTTTGATAAAAACTCTTATTGGTTTTCATAGCCAAAGCACCATTTGCGATGACTTGTTTGGGGTGTGTTTACTTGCGTTGCCGGAGTGAGTATTTCCGGTGGAAGAGTTAGAATTATATAATTCCAAAACCTCCACCACATGAAAAGTTGATTCCAATTCTTTCTTATCGGCAAGTTTGTAACTTTTATACATAGTTGTTTTGCAGGTGCGGCAAAAAGCTTTTGCCCTCATTGCATTGCCAAAAAAATTAAGCTGGATATTTTTCTTATATGGAATACTGGGTGCGTGGCATTTAAAGCAGAACATATGATCAAATGTAGTTACACATTTGTAATTCCTGTTCTTTTTCCTTAAGAACTCTATTAAATCATTGCCATAAATAAGAATTGGCCTGCTTTTATCTATAGTTTTCAGGCCATGTTCTGCCCAGCCACGCACGGTTTGGCAATGCAGTCCATATGGTTTATATACCCTGCAAATGTCATCAATATCATAGGTAAACCAATATTTTATACGGTTTACCGAGTAAATCTTTCCTGCCATAATAACCCCCTTTTTATTTGCTAGAGTTATTATCTTGGGAAAATTTTTCTATCATCAGGCGTATATCCTCAACCCGCCAGGCAGAAATTCTTTTTCCAAGTTTTACAGGTTTTGGGTAGATGCCGTTGCGGACACCATCCCACCATACGCTTTCGCTTATGGGAAAAACGCTTAATACGGTGGGAAGGCGAACAAAGCCTTCTTTTGGTAAAGTGTTATTATTTATACTATCATTCATATGTACTCCGTTGTTATGCGCTGGAGTATTATTGAATCCTATATGGTCTGTCAAATTTGGGGGAGGGATTTCCC
>DITJ01000036.1:0-18573 GCA_002422795.1 Alphaproteobacteria bacterium UBA6187
AGAGTGGGAGCACGGTATCCGTGAACCCCCTCTCCCACTGGGAGAGGGTTAGGGTGAGGGTTTCTTACTTTTGTACTTTTTTATTTTTTAAGTTATATTTAATCAAAACTCCACCAAACATACTGCATGTCTTAACTTCACGAGGTCAATAAATTTTTTACCGGACAGTAGTGCGCCTGCGCGGGAACACGTGCCATATTCGCAATTTGAAGAACATAGCTAACTACTAGTAAAATTACTATAAACCTTACTGAGGGCTTCCTACGCAAATAAAAATCAAATTTACTATACTCATCACCAGATATTGGCGCTGGTAGTTCTATATTTTATCTGGCACTCGCCACAGCCTAAAGTTATGCCAAGAATACTAGCATTTGAGGAAAGTACTTTGGGGCTAGTGGCGAGATTTACCGGTAATTATTTAGAAATTTCACCTTTTTTACTTTCTTCTATTGCTTCGGGACTGGATGCTTTATTACGCTTGCCTTCTTCCGCTTTTTCTGCGTCTTGTAGGTAGGATTTCCACATCATGTCAGGGTTAACTGGTTCTGTTAATTTGGAAGCACTGGCAAATGTTGTCGCGTTATCTACGGTCCTGTCAGAATAAACTCCAGTAACTGCTCCAGCAGCATCGGCTAGTCTGTCTTGCCATTGCTGTTTGGTTTCATCATCTTTCGGCGGAAATATTTTCTTTAAAGTTTTTTCAGCTAAATTGGCGTGACCATCCGCTATATGGAAAGTATCTATATTGTCTTGTACCTCGGATGGACTTTTGTTTTGTGAATCTTTGTAAATCCCATATGCCGCTCCTGCCGTCAACGCAGCAGGTAATGCCTTTATAGCTAGTTTCGAGAATAATCCACTCATAACGCACACTCCAATCATTGTTAAATAATTAAAACACTAGCAACTAATTATTAAACTAATATTACAAATTACAAATAATTAACGGTTTTTTCTATTTTTCTGCTCTTTTTTTGATTAAATCAATTGCATCATCAAGTGTAATTGTTTCAACGGACATATTCTTGGCCAAAGATGCATTAACTTTTCCAGCTTTAACATAAGGCCCGTATTTGCCAGTGAATACTGCAATTTCCTCGCCAGTTTTCGGGTGTTTACCAAGCACTTTCAAAGGAGTTGCAGCAGCCCTGCCGCCCTTGCCGCCTTTGGTTGCACTTTCAGCCAGAACTGTCACTGCCCGGTTTATGCCGATTGTTAATATATCATCATCTTTCAGTGAGGTAAATTTACCGTCGTGCTTCAAATATGGCCCGAAGCGCCCAAGCCCTGCAAGAATTTCCTGCCCGGTTTCCGGGTGTATGCCCACGGTGCGTGGCAATGAAAGCAGGCTGATTGCTGATTCCAAATCCATATCATCAGGTGTGCGCCCTTTAGGCAGGGATGCGCGTTTTGGCTTAGGAGCCGCTTTTTCCTTATCTTTCCCCTTGGCTTTAGTTTTAGGGGCGGCTTTTACATCCTCACCAAGCTGTACATAAAAACCATACGGGCCTTTCTTTAATATTATATCAATCCCGGTTGCGGTATCTTTCCCTAATATTTTTGAATCAAATGCAGCGCCATTATCACCATTTTCAGAATTTTCTGCATCCCCTTCATTTTTGCCGAGTTGCTTGGTATATTTACATTCAGGATAATGTGAACAGCCCAAGAATGAGCCGAATTTACCCAGTTTCAGGCTTACTTCTCCGCTTGCGCATAATGGGCATTTGCGGTTTGGCTCGCCATTTTCATCTTTGGGGAATAAATAATTAGCCAGCAAATCGTTAAGCTGGGTTATCACATCGGTTATAGTATGCCCTTTTGCCTCTTCAATATTGCTACTAAAAGCACCCCAGAACTCAGCCAGCAAAGCTTTCCAGTCCATTTCTCCGGCAGAAACATGGTCTAGCTGCTCTTCTAAATTCGCAGTGAAATCATATTCCACATAACGCTTGAAGAATGATGTAAGGAACGCGGTTACAAGGCGGCCCCTATCTGCGGCAACAAAGCGTTTTTTATCAATTGTTACATATTCACGTTCCTGGAGCACAGATATAATACTGGCATATGTGGAAGGGCGGCCAATGCCAAGTTCTTCCAGTTTCTTCACCAGGCTTGCTTCTGTAAAGCGCGGTGGCGGCTGCGTGAAATGCTGCTCAGGGTTTACTTCTTCAAGCTTCAGCTTTTCAGCTTCTTCCATTGGCGGCAAGATGCGGCTTTCATCATCATCCTTTTCATCGTCACGGCTTTCGCGGTATACTTTAAAGAAGCCATCAAACCGCACAGTTGAACCTGTTGCGCGGGCAACAGCGCTATTATCATGCGCTTTTACATCCACACCAACCTGGTCAAGAATCGCGGAACTCATCTGGCTTGCTACCATTCTTTTCCAGATAAGGTCGTATAATTTCATCTGGTCGTCATCAAGATAGCGGCTTAAATCTTTAGGTATTTTATTTACATCAGTTGGGCGGATTGCTTCATGCGCTTCCTGTGCATTTTTAGCTTTGGTAGTATAAAAACGCTGCTTTTCAGGTAAATATTCTTTACCATATTTCTTTTCAATCATGGAGCGTGTGGCGATTATTGCATCTTGCGATACTGTAACACCATCGGTACGCATATAGGTAATGAGTCCCACGGTTTCCCCGCCGAGCTCCACGCCTTCATAAAGTTTCTGCGCCACCATCATGGTTTTCTTTGCACCAAAGCCTAGCTTCCTTGAGGCTTCCTGTTGCAGTGATGAGGTGGTAAACGGAGCATAAGGGTTACGTGCGGATTGCTTTTTTTCAACAGAGGCAACGCTGTAATTTTTAGCCTTTAAAATCGCAACAATATCCCCGGCTTGCTTTTCAGCAACTATATCGAACTGCTCAAGTTTTTTGCCGTTATACTGGGTTAGTTTTGCGGTGAAATCTGCGCCTAAAGCAGTTTTTAAATCAAGTTTTATATCCCAGAATTCACGCGATTTGAACGCTTCAATCTCACCTTCACGCTCGCATATAAGGCGGAGCGCAACCGATTGCACCCTACCTGCCGAGCGGCTGCCGGGCAATTTGCGCCATAATACCGGCGATAATGTAAAGCCCACCAGATAATCCAAAGCGCGCCTTGCCTGCTGCGCGTTTACTAAATCCATATCAATATCACGCGGATTGGCAATCGCTTCAGATACAGCCTTCTTGGTGATTTCATTGAAGGCAACACGGTAAATTTTTATGCCTTTTTTAAGCGCCTTTTTCTGCTTTAATACTTCCACAACATGCCATGCAATTGCCTCACCTTCGCGGTCAGGGTCACTTGCCAGATATATGGCTTCGGCAGTTTTTACGGCATCTGCAATTTCTTTTACATGCTTGGCGGCTTTGGATGAAATTTCATAATCAATTGCAAAATCCTCATCAGGACGCACCGAGCCATCCTTTGCCGGAAGGTCACGTATATGGCCGAATGATGCTAGTACCTTGAAATCCTTTCCAAGATATTTATTGATTGTTTTCGCCTTTGCAGGAGATTCTACTATTACGAGTTTCATTCAGTTGCCAGTTGCTAGTTGTTAGTTGCTAGTATTTCTTTTTTATTCCAGAATATTAATATATTTATATTTACCTTGTTTAACTCACTAGCAACTAGTAACTAGCAACTAGGAACTTTCTATAACGCTCTTTCAAACAAATCATTACTAAAATTATATACCGAAACCCTGTTTCCAGAGTGACGTTCCAGCTTTCCAGCCAGCTCTAGCTCTAACAAAACCACCATCACCATATTGGCAGGAATTCCTGTTTGGGTGATGATATCATCTACATTAGTTGGTGTTGGCCCTAACTTCTCATGAATGATTAGCCGCGCCTTGTCAATATCATCTTCAGAAATTATATTCGATGGAGCTGCATAAACATCATTACTCACTTTGTCAAATAATCCTGTTGGCCTCATATAATGCAGGTTCCCAAGCACATTTACAACATCTTCTCCTGATTCTGCCATATATGCACCCTCTTTAATCAAGGAATTAGGGCCTTTGCAGCGCGGGTCAAGCGGTGAACCTGGCACGCCAAACACTTCCCTATCCTGTTCCAGTGCGAACCTTGCTGTTATTAATGAACCGGAGCGAAGTGCTGCCTCAACCACCACAGTTGCAATAGACATGCCGGAAATTATCCTGTTCCTGCGCGGGAAGTGCTGGGGTTTTGGAACGGAGCCGAAAGCCATTTCCGTTATAACAGCACCTTTTTCAGCTATTTTATAAAATAAATCTTTATTTTCCGGTGGATATATAACATCAATCCCGCCAGCCACCACTGCAACAGTGCCGCTAGTAAGTGCGCCGTTATGCGCGGCAGTATCTATGCCGCGCGCAAGGCCGGATGTTACCAGATATTTATTTTTACCAAGCTCTTTTGCCATATCATAAGCTATTTTACAGCCATTTGCTGAGGAATTGCGCGAGCCGACTATAGCTACAGATTTAATATCCAGGCAATCCCTTTGCCCATGAACGGTTAAAAGCGGTGGGAAATCCTTTATTTCCCGAAGCAGCCTGGGGTACGCCTCTTCACTGGCAAGCACAACTTGCGCCCCCCGTTTGGATAATTCCTCAAGTTCCTTATGCGCGGCAGATTCGCTAAATGGTTTTATCTGCTCGCCGCCTTTGCGGGAAAGATATGGTATGGATTCAAGCGCCCTCGCAGCAGTCCCGTATATTTCCATTAATGATTGGAAGCTTCTTGGGCCTACATTTTGCGTGCGGATAAGCCTTAGCCAATCAAACACTTCCTGGCTGGATGCTTTTGGTATTATCTGCATAAGAAATCCTTTTTTTAGGGGATCAAGAAATTTAAAAATATTGTGATATAATAAAGATGGAATTTAAATATGCAACTTATCCTATATTATCAATCTTCGATACTCTAGTATTTCAATTTTTTTAATCCATAAACATCTAACAAAGATAATTAATATTTACCAGTCCAAACAGCCAAAATCACCTTAAATAAAATTCCCCTTGACCTTAGGCGTAATTTCCATTATTTGTCTTGCTCCTTATATATAAGGATTTAAAAGCGTATTAACGAAGGCGGGATTAATTATGGCAAAACGTTGCGATTTAACAGGTGTTGGTGCTCAAACAGGGCATAAGGTTTCTCACTCAAACCACAAAACAAAGCGCCGTTTTGTACCAAACTTACAAAATATTTCTTTTCTTAGCGATGCATTAAAAAGAAGCGTATCACTTAAAGTAACGCCTGCTACACTTCGTACTGTAGATCATAATGGCGGACTAGACAGCTACCTTCTTGGCACTTCAAACTTGAAGCTTACTGATATTGCAAAGAAAATCAAAAGAAAAATTAAGAAAGCTTTAGCTGCTAATGGTACTGTAGAAAATGCAGAGCCAGTTGCTAAAATTGCTTCTAAAAAGCCGGCTAGAACTAAAAGGCCAGCAAAGAAAACTCCAGCAGAAAAAGCAGCTAAAAAACTAGCTACTAAAACTGTTTCTACTAAGAAAAAGGCTCCAGCTACAAAAAAAGCTCCTGCAGCTAAAAAGTAAGCACAAGATAATAAAAAATTTAGCCCACTATTTGCAGTTATTTGCAATAGTGGGCTTTTTTTATTCTGTACATGAGTTAATTGCCCCCCAATATATTTGGGGTGTAGAGTGAATTTTATTTTTATTTACGCTAGGAAATCGAGGCGATGTGTAGGATAACTACATGAGACTATGATTGACAACGCGTAAATAAAAATAAAATTTACTATAGTGACCATATTCGAATTAAAGCACGATAACCGAGAGATTGCGCCCATAATCCTTGATGCCCTCAAGGCAATTCCTGCGGTAACTGAAAAAACTTTCACGCATTGAGCATGTATCAAGTGCGGAATCTTCAATCGACTCTATTCCTGCTTTTTCAAGCCTATACGCCACATATAAAGGCAGGTTAAACATAAAATGCCCTGCTTTTACTGAGGGAATAAAGAACATGCTGTTGTTGCTGTCTTCCTTCAGGAAATTATCATAAAATTCCGGCCCTACTTCATAAGAACTTTGCGAAATTGTAGGCCCTATTGCAACTTTAATATTAGTGCGCTTTGCGCCTAATTCTTCCATTTGGTTTATGGTGTTTTCAATAACGCCACCAATAGCCCCCTTCCAGCCTGCATGGGCCGCGCCGATTACTCCATTATTGCTATCGGCAAATAATATTGGTGTACAATCAGCCGTGAGTATGCCAAGCGCAACACCAGGTGTGCTTGTTACCAGTGCGTCTGCCTCATAGCGTTTTTCAGGTACTGAATCTATATGGATAACCTTATCACTATGGATTTGGCATAATGTATATAAATTAGTTTCATCGGCATAACCTAGCGCCTGCATTGCCGCTTTCCGGTTTTTCCTTACATTTTGGGCATCATCATTAGAGCCCGGGCCGCAATTCATAGAATCGTATACGCCACTGCTATGCCCACCATTCCTGGTAAAGAATCCGTGTTTTATGTTATTTAGGTTGTTACATGTTATATATTTTACTGACATTTCTTTGCTCGTTTGTAGTTTATCGTTTGTGGTTCGTAGTTTGCAGTTTGTAGTTGATTACGATAAACCACGAACTACGAACCACAAACCATTAAAACCCCTCCGGCACCACCCCATTTGTCACCGCAAGCACCTTAAATAATTCGCCCATTTGCGCTTCACCATTTCCTGTCAGCCGAGTTTTTGCAGTTTCAATATCCTGTTTTTGTTTTTCTGTAGCATTTTTTGTAAGTTGGATTGCGCGAAAATCTATGCCAAGGTTCCGTAAAAAATCACCTTGCCCAGTTGCTCCAAATATTTTCATACCTTTATTTATGGCAACTTTTGCAAGAAGAGCAAAATCAACATGGGCACTTATATCCGCATTGCCGATATTTTCCAGCATATCATGGTGTTTATGGCTGGTTATTGCGGATATTGTATTATTATATTCAGGTTTAGTATAGCCATAATCTATAATAAGTGCCGCGCCGCCATGCTGTTTTATGCGTTTGGATATTTCTTCCATTATTATAATGGCTTCTGGGCATATTTCTATATGCGGTGTAGTTCCCTCTCCCTGAGGGAGGGGGTTAGGGTGAGGGGGGGCTTCCTTGTTTAAGTATATACCCCCCTCACCCGGATTTCTTACCAATTTTTGAAGTAAAAATTGGATAAATCCGCCCTCTCCCTCAAGGGAGAGGGAAACAGGCCGCAGCATAAACGCCAACTCCCCGCTTCCATCCAAACCCAGCATTTTTTCATGCCATTTGCCATTTTGCATTACATACTGGTTTATAGGAAGTGCATCAAAAAGTTCATTAGTGACTATTATAAGCGGCTTATCAGGTACGGTTGCAATATCTTCAAACCATTTTATGCGCGGGTGCAGGTTAACAAGCTTTTCACGTTGGATTTCTTGTAAGCGTTTACTGGTTTCTACCATTGAGATAGCTATATTATCATGAAAGCCTTGAATTTTTCTGGTTCCGCGCAACAAATCAGCCATAAGCGTGCCGCGCCCCGGGCCTATTTCAACGATTTCTATATTCGGGCTACCCATTTTCTGCCAGATATCCGCGCACCATATACCTATAAGCTCACCAAACATCTGGCTTATTTCAGGTGCGGTGATGAAATCACCCTTAGTTCCAAATGGTTCGCGGGTTTTATAATATCCATGCTGCGCATCAGCAAGGGCGATACGCATGAATTCAGACATGGAAATAGGGCCGGTTTGGGCAATTAGGTTTTTGATGTGGGTTTTTAGGGGCATATAGGTTATTTAGGATTTTAGATTGAAGATTTAATAATTCTTAAATCTTCAATCTCTTCCTTCCCGCATAAACCATCAGCCCAATGCCGCCAAGCACCATCGGTACAGAAAGCATCTGCCCGGTAGTTACATTTGCAAATAAGAAGCCGATTTGGTCATCAGGCTCACGGAAATTTTCAACTATAATACGTGCCAGCCCATAACCAAAAAGGAAAACTCCAGAAAGCAAGCCGGGTTTTTCCTTGGCGCGGGTGAAATTAACCAGAATTGATGTTATGATAAGTAAAACCAAACCTTCTAAAACTGCCTCATATAGCTGGCTTGGGTGGCGCGGAAGCGAGCCGGCGTGCGGGAATATCATTCCAACAGGGCTATCCGTTACCCTGCCATAAAGTTCACCATTTATAAAATTAGCCATCCTGCCGAAGAATAACCCGATAGGGGCAGTGCAGGCCGCAAGGTCAAATAACGCCATTAAATCTATTTTATTTTTGCGGCAATATATAATGCAGGCAGTAACAACACCAAGGAAACCACCGTGGAAGGACATTCCCCCTTCCCATAATTTTAGTATATCAAGCGGGTGGTATATATAGAAACTGAAATTATAAAACAGCACATAGCCAAGCCTACCGCCTATCACTATTCCCAGTACCACCCATGTCATGAAATCATCAAAAACTTTAAGATTTTTCTGGGATGGTGGTTTTTTATTAAGATAATCCGCATAAAGGCAGCCAAGCACAATGCCTGCAACATAAGCCAGTGAATACCAGCGTATTGCCAGTGGGCCTATTTCGAAAATAATAGGGTCGATTTGTGGGTAGTTAAGCATAAATAGTCGCTAGTTGCTGGTTTCTGGTTGCTAGTTATTTTAGTTTTAATTACACTAGTAACTAGTAACCAGCAACTAGTAACTAATATGAACAAAGATAATAAATTCTTCGAAGATTTCTATAAACTGGCAGGTTCCGCTATGAACACGGCATTCGGGACGGTGGCAGATATGAAAAAACAGTTTGAAGATACTGTAAACCACCAGATTGACGCCATACTTGCAAAACGTGGTTTTGTAACTAATGAAGAATTTGAAGTCTTCCGCAAAATGGTGCAAGTTTCCCGTGAAAAACAGGAAAAACTTGAAGAAAAAATTGCTGAATTGGAAAAGAAGATAAAATAATGATGAACAAGAAAAAGATATTATTAGTAGGCTGCGGCAAAATGGGCAGCGCACTTCTTGAAGGTATAACTTCTGCTGGGGTGCTTACAAAAAACATCATAGTTATAGAGCCTAACAGCGATTCCATACCTTATAAATTCAATGTAAGGATCCTGGAAAGTTTCGACCACGAAGCTATTGAGCATTTCGCCCCTGATGCAATAATCTTTGCCATTAAGCCGCAGGTGGCTGAATCAATCCTGCCTGATTATAAGGCGTTTGCCGGGCGCAGCCTGTTTATTTCTATTATAGCAGGTAAAACCATTGCCTTCTTTGAAAAGCACCTGGGCAGCAATGCTGCAATAATCAGAACCATGCCTAATTTACCGGTAATTATCGGTAAAGGACTGATAATCTGGCATAAAAACCAGAATGTTTCAGAAGAGCAATCAAATGTTATCAGCCAGATTTTTTCGCGTACCGGCAAGCATGAGGAAATAGCCGACGAGGCACAGCTTGATGCGGTAACCGCTATATCAGGCAGCGGCCCTGCTTATGTTTTCCTGTTTATTGAATGTTTAACGAAAGCTGGTATAGAGCTTGGCCTGGATGAAAATATGGCAGAAAAACTTGCCCTTTATACAGTTTCAGGCAGCGCAGAACTTGCAATAAATTCTGATAAACCAGTAGATTCCTTGCGCAAACAAGTAACAAGCCCCAAAGGCACTACTGAAGCTGCATTAAAAATCCTTATGGATAATGATGACATGCAACAGCTAATCAGCAAAGCCGCAGATGCCGCCTGTAAGCGCTCCATGGAGCTTTCCGAGTAAAGGTCTACCAATCCATTATCTTTACAACACGTTGTCGCGTTTCGGTCTCGTCGTTGCGCTACCATCGGTTTAGCTAGGCTTACGCACTCCTTGCCTCGCGCTCCTAGTGTTGTTTTGATAATGAATTGGTATCATGTCACAGTCACAAATTCCGCACAACTTCATGTTGCAATGCACAATAATATTTGACATATCTAATCTGATAGTGTATTAGATACGGCAGAAACATACTACTTAACTAATAACACAAAAAATAACTAATCAGGAGAATTGATATGACTAAGAATCCATTCACAGACGCTTTTAAAGACTTTGGCTGCACTTCTAATTTCGATTGGGATAAAGTGGTTTCTGCAAGCCGCCAGAATGCAAAAGCCTGGAACGATGCTGCTAAAGCTGCAGCTGATGGCTTCCAGCTTATTGCTAACCGTCAGGCTACTTTAATCCAGAAACAAGCTGAAGAAGCTCAGAAATTCTTTTCAAGCTTCGCTTCTGCAAAAAGCCCTGAAAATGCTTTTGAGCAAATCAGCAAAGCTGCAAAAAACAATGCTGAATCAGCTATCGCTAATTCAAAAGAATTATTTGAAGTTGCTTCTAAATCAGCAAATGAAGCTGCTGAAATCCTAAACAAAAGGCTTTCTGCTGTTCTTTCTGAATGCACTACTGAAGCTTCTTCAGAAAACAAGAAAAAGAATGCTGCATAATTTAAGCTTTTTTAGCTTATAATATTCCAATAAGGCCGCTTGCACACCGCAGGTGGCCTTATTTTTTGAAATAAATTACACAAACCCTTTATTCTGTGCGTATTTTGTGTTATAGTGCTTTCACATTATTGAATTTTAATAATATTAATAAAGTTAATAATTTTATTATTATCATTAAATTTCATAAGAACAGGCTTTTGCCATTAATATTTCCAATATAACATTTTAATGGGGTATCTAAAACATGATGTCGAACACAGAATTCAAAATTGGCGGCAAGGTTGTTTATCCAGCACATGGCGTTGGTAAAATAGTCGACCAGGAAACCCAAAATGTAGCTGGCGTTGATCTTAGCGTTTATGTTATATCTTTTGAAAAAGAGAAAATGATTTTACGTGTTCCTGTAAAACGCGCAAACGCTTCCGGCTTACGTGTACTCAGCAATGATAACGATGTACAAAAAGCTATCCAAACCCTTAAAGGACGCGCAAAACCAGGCCGTGGCATGTGGAGCCGCAGGGCGCAGGAATATGAAGGAAAAATCAACTCAGGTAATATAGTTTCAATTGCTGAAGTTGTACGTGATTTACATAAAAATGTTGATGATCCTGATAGGTCTTACAGTGAAAGGGTGATTTACGAATCAGCATTAAGCAGGCTTGCTGGTGAATTTGCTGCAGTAAACCAGGTTGATGTGCTTGAAGCAACTAATAAGCTGACCAATATCCTGAAATTAAGGAAGGGTTCAAAGAACACCGATACTAATGATAATAACGAAGAAAACGAAGCAGCTTAAATTCCCAGCTGGATAATTCCCCGCCTAAGGGCGGGGAAATACTATACTTACATATCACTTCATCGGCGGCATTTCCCTTTCTATCCACTGCTCGAATAACTTTGTGGATTCCAATATTGCATCTTTTAATTCACCGCGCAGCATTATCAGGTCGTTAAAATCCTGCTCACGTGCGATAAAGGCAAGTTTTTTATAGTGCAGGTTAAGGTTTTTCTTAACTTCTGTAATAGTGCCGCGCATTTCTGAAAGTGGAATTGGGTTATTTTCAAGCATGAAACTGTCTCCGTTAGCTTTTAAGCCGCTACCAGCCGGATGCTGGTAGCCAGGAGTTGACAGTCGCCAAAGTATAAGCGCAGGTTTATTTCCCGTAAANNCAGGGAAGCAGGGCTTGAGATACGAGCCTACATTAATATTATCGCAATACTTAGGGGACTGTCATCCCCTTCAATGAAGAAATTAATTGATTTATTTTAATAAGTAAAGTTTTCTGTTATATCTGCTTCTATAGGCGGACAGCCAAACGAAAAAAGATTTAAGGCAATGGATAAAATAATAACCGCCAATAAAAAAGTTGAAGATAACAGCGAAGGCTCGCTCCGGCCGCTTTCCATAGATGAATTTATCGGGCAGGAACAGGCCAGGGGAAATTTACGTGTTTTTATAGAAGCCGCAAGGAACCGCAAAGAAGCCCTCGACCATGTGCTTTTATATGGCCCACCTGGGCTTGGTAAAACTACTATAGCGCAAATAATCGCACGCGAGCTTGGAGTAAGTTTCCGCACCACTTCCGGCCCGCTACTTTCCAAAGCCGGGGATTTGGCCGCAATACTCACTAATTTGCAGGAAAATGACGTATTATTTATAGATGAAATTCACCGCTTAAGCCCACATGTTGAGGAAGTTTTATATCCGGCAATGGAGGATTTTTCGCTTGATATAATTATAGGCGAAGGTCCCGCTGCGCGTATTGTAAGAATTGATTTACCAAAATTCACCCTTGTTGGCGCAACTACACGCATCGGGCTTATTTCCAATCCGCTCCGCGACCGTTTCGGCATACCAACACGGCTGGTTTTTTATACTAACGATGAATTAAAAATAGTAGTGGAACGCGGCGCAAGGATATTAAATGTGCAGCTAAACGAAGATGGCGCAAGTGAAATTGCCAAACGCTCACGTGGCACACCACGAATTGCGCTCCGCCTGCTTAAAAGGGTGCGTGATTTTGCATCCGTTGCTGGAAATAATATTATTGATGCCAAAACTGCTGATAACGCCCTGAATCTTCTGGAAGTTGACCATGCCGGGCTAGATAGCGCAGACCGCCGCTATTTACGTTTCATAGCCGAAAAATATGGCAGTAACCCTGTGGGCGTGGAAACAATCGCCGCTGCCCTTTCAGAACAACGTGATTCAATCGAGGAAACAATCGAACCATATTTGCTGCAACTAGGATTTATACAGCGCACCCCAAGGGGAAGGATGCTTACCAGCCATGCTTTTGCACATCTTGGCCTGCCAGTGCCTATTATAGCACAAAGCCAGCAAGGTGATTTGCTGGATTAGTATTTTATTTTTTTATTATATTCATTCTGTTTCAAACTGCCGATTAGAATCAAGTGTTTTTTGTTATAGGGAGTAGTTAAATCTGAAGTAATAGTGGCTCTATTTCAAAGATTTAACTTTTTTATATAACAAATAAAGACGAGGCATTATAATCGGCAATTTGAGACAGAATGAGTATATGCTCTTCTATTGCGACCTGTTAGCCTTACTGGTTATATATTGCTCCAGGTTGCTGCTATCCATTTTATAAGAAACATTATCGGGAATTGCGCCTTCAAGATTAAAGGTCAGGGTAACTTTCTTGTTTATTTCAGGAAGATAACTGATTTTTGCCAGCCCCTTCATTTCCATATTATGCAGGCTGAGATTGCCCACAAACACCCCACGTGATGTATCTGTAGCAATAGAAAAATCTTTAGCCTGCAAAATAGATTTATCCGTGGTTAAATTGCCATCAATTGCAATAAACTTGGTTCCTCCTGTTTTTAGGGCATTCTTTATTGCTACATCCATATCAATTACCGAGTAAAGCTTTCTGCTTTGCTCAATTATCGCTGACAAATCGATTCCCTTTATATCAACGTCACGCATAGCAAACTTTGCAGTTGTTTTTATCTCCTTAACCCAATCATACGGAGAAACACCAAATGTTTTTATAACGCCGCCTAAGTATATTTTACCTGTTATAGTATTTTCACTGCCCATTGCCTGCAACACATCCTGAATATTGAGCTCCGAAGCCACTATCGAAATACCTATTGAAGGAGCCTCTTTACTCACACCTAGACTCCCCTTTACACGGATATTTCCTGTTGGCCCCCATTGGACTTTGAAGTCATTTATTGAAAAAATATCTTTTTTCAATTCACCTTGCAGGTTTATACTCGTAAGGTTTGTTTTATTATGCTTGAAATTACCTATGGATAAATTTAAAGCCCCACCAAACCTGCCAATTCCCATAAGGTTAAATTCATCTTTTGACCAAATACTTTCCTCCTGGGTTCCTTCGGCATTTTGTTTATCGTCAGTATCGCTGCCTATTATAAAGGCGGCGGTGTTAAAATTCTTAGAGGTTATATCAATATTTATTGATGGGACTTCCTTGTTAAGATTAATATTAAATTTACCCTGTAAATCAAGCACATTAGAGTCTACGGAGAAATTCTGGATAGCCATTAAACCTTTTGCCGCACCAATTGTTGCTGATATTTTTCTTATCTCATTACCATTATACACAATTTCATCGCCACTAACTGATAAGGCAAGGTTATAATTAAATAATTTAAGCCAGGAAGTATCCAGGTTCACATCCTTGGCACCGATAAGTAACGCCCTTACATAATCATCTATTTGCTTTGTTGCATTATATTTATCAAAATCCATCCTATCGAGCTTTATATCCGCCTTAATGGATGGAACAGTATCTGATGGGCGCACAAATATAGAACCATTAAGCAGTGTTTTATCAACCGAGCCATAGATATTTGAGACAGTCATTTTCCTTGGCGTGATGTTAAAGTCACATGAAAATAGGAATTCCTTTAGTTCATTTTCCGGGATAAAATTATACTGCGGATATAGCCAGTTTAATGCTGCGCGTAAATTATCCCCATAAGCCCTTATTTTGCCTGTAAAGAGCGGTCTTGAGCCATTATGGTCAATATTTCCTAAAAACTCAATTTTTGAATTGCCGGGAAGTTCCGCAGAGAATGAATGTATTATGGCTTTTCCATTAAATATATCAGTATCTATCAGGATATTAGAGATTTTATCGCCATTATATATAATTTCGTCCACTGAAAGTGCAAATAATGCCGAAATATCAACAGGAACTGCAAAGCGGTATGATGCAAGGCTAACAGCCCCTGCGCCTGCGGTATAATAATTAACCAAATCAGGATTTTCAATTTTAGGTTTTTCTTTTTCTGCTAGTAAACTATCTATATTTACCTTGTTTATATTTAATGAAATATCCCATTGGGATTCCCCCTGCCTGCCTGCCCCATATAGTAAATCAATACTGCCGCCACCTTTTACACTTTCTGATTCAATACTAAGCTTATTAAAGCTGGTTATTTCTTTTGAGATAAGGAACTCGCCTTTAACATCAAGCTTCTCAGTTGATTTTATCATGGCAAGGAGGGGCTCTTCACTAAAGAAAGAATCAACAAAACTGCCTAAGTTCTTAATATTCAAAGACGATGTGCCATGAATATCAAAATTACTACCTGGCCTGTAGCTACCTTTCATGCCAAAATCAAATGAATCTGCATATATATTAAGTTCAGCATCTGAATTATTATCCAGACTACCTATTTTTCCTTTAAAATTTACTGTTGCTGTGCCACGTATAAAATTCCCTGCAAATGCGAAGGGCCCATGTGCAGAGTCCACCTTGATATCTGATGTGATATAATCTACTGAAACCCTTTTGGTTTTTGTCCGGTAAATAATATTGCCATTATTTATAACTATATTAAGCGGAATATTTAGCGCTTCATTAGTTTTGCCGGCATCTTTCTTTTCAAATAATTTTGTCCAGTTTTTATCGCCATTTTCCATTACTTCCAGCTCAATACGCGGCCTAAGAAGCATAATTGAACTAGGGTCAAACTTTCCGTTAAAAAGAGAGGTGAAAGTAAATTTAGCTTCAACCCCATCTGCAGATAATATATTGGGGCTTGTTGCCCCTTCAATATTCGGGATATTTATGCTGCCTATAGTAATGCTTGGATATGGAAAGAAGGATACTCTTACACCGCCTTCGATTACAGGCTCAACGCCGGTGAAGTTTTTAATTACTGCTGAAAAATCTTGCTTATATTTATTGAGGTCAATAAAAACTGGTGCTGCGATTAGCCCTGCTATCGCAAACATTAGAATCCCTACGAAGTATGTCAGGAGCCTTTGGAGCAAAATTCTTACCTTTATATGTAGTTCGTAGTTCGTGGTTGGTAGTTTATAGTTAACTTTAATTAACTACAAACCATGAACTACGAACCACTAACTACTTACTATACTATTACACTTTAATACTATATTTATATACCCTACTTACATCTAGATTAAAAGAGCCAAAAAATGCACGAAAAAGAAATGTTCCAAAATATTCATGAAGATATTGATTTTAAGTCCTCACTCAACCCTGAGCAGCTATCTGCCGTTGAGAATATTGAAGGCCCATTGCTGGTTCTTGCAGGAGCTGGCACAGGCAAAACTAAGGTACTAACATCACGTATCGCCAACATACTTTTAAAAGGCACGTTTCCAAGCCAGATACTTGCCGTAACTTTTACCAACAAAGCCGCGCGCGAAATGGCAGATAGGGTGGCGAAAGCAACTGGTGGCAGGTCTGATGGCATCTGGCTGGGTACATTCCATTCTATTGCATCGCGAATTTTAAGGTCGCATGCACCTGCGGTTGGGCTGAAAACCAATTTCATTATTATTGATACATCCGACCAGCTAAGGCTGCTGAAGCAAATAATCGTAGAGATGAATATTGATGAAAAGAAATGGAACGCTAAGAAACTCGCCGCGATAATCGGCAAATGGAAAGATAAGGGCTTAATGCCAGATAAAGTCGGCAGTAGCGAATATTGTGATTTTGGCGGCCATAGCGCTATAGAACTTTACCGTATTTACCAGGCAAGGCTTATTGCATTGAATGCTGTAGATTTTGGTGATTTGCTTTTATATAACCTTATTTTATTACAAAATAACGATGACATCTTAAAAAATTACCAGAGGCGCTTTAAATATATATTGGTGGATGAGTACCAGGATACTAACCTATGCCAGTATTTATGGCTGCGCCTGCTTGCGCAAGGCAACCAGAATATATGCTGCGTAGGCGATGATGACCAATCAATTTACGGCTGGCGCGGCGCGGAAGTGGGAAATATTTTAAGGTTCGAGCGCGATTTCAAAGGCGCAAGCGTGGTGCGCCTGGAGCGCAATTACCGCTCCACCTCGCATATATTAACAGCAGCTTCAGAGCTTATTTCCAATAATAAAGACCGCCTTGGCAAAACCCTATGGACAAAAGATAATGAAGGTGATCCTTTAAAACTTATAGCCGTTTGGGATGATAGGGAAGAAGCACGTTTTGTGGCGGATGAAATTGAATCGCTGCAACAAACCAAGGGGCATAGCTTAAGCCAAATGGCGGTGCTGGTGCGCGCCGGGTTCCAGACTCGTTCTTTCGAAGAACGCTTCATTGCGCATTCAATCCCGTATAAAGTTGTTGGGGGTTTACGCTTTTATGAACGCGCTGAAATAAAAGATATTATTGCATATTTGCGCCTTATGAACCAAAGCAGCGATGATTTGGCATTTGAACGTATTATTAATGTACCTAAGCGCGGCATTGGCGATTCCACTTTAAAATCTTTCCGCGATTTTGGCCGCAGTAACGGCAATTTATCCATGCTGGATTCAGCTCGCGCCATGCTGCAAGATGGTATACTTAAAGGAAAAATAGGCAATTCGGTTGAGAATTTTATCAGTCTTATAGATAAATGGCGAAACTTGCCTGAGGAAATGACTGTAGTTGAATTTGTAGAAACGGTACTGAAGGAATCTGCCTATATAGAAATGCTTAAAGCCGAAGATAGTATGGAGGCAGAAGGCCGTATAGAGAACATAAAAGAGCTACTTCGCGCTTTAGAAGAATTTGAAACTATTGAAAATTTTCTTGAGCATGTAAGCCTGGTTAGTGATATTGATATGCTGAACCAGGATAATATGGTTGGCATAATGACCATGCATGCCGCCAAAGGATTAGAATTTGAAACTGTGTTCCTGCCCGGCTGGGAAGAAGGCTTGTTCCCAAGCCAGCGCAGTGTAGATGAAAGCGGCACTAAAGGCGTTGAGGAAGAACGCAGGCTGGCTTACGTTGGCATTACGCGCGCGAAAAAACGCGCATATATATTATATGCCGCCAACCGCAGGGTTTATAACCAGTTCCAAAGCAGCATACCTTCGCGTTTTATTGAAGAATTGCCAGAAGGCAGTATTGAAAAAATCAATATGGGTAATGGGCTTAGTTTCAGAAAAGAATCAAGCGAGAGTTATGATTCTATTAAACAGCGCTATAAATCTGAAGATTCTGCAAAACAAAGTTCAATTCCAAGCATGAATACTACCAAGAAAACTAATGGAAATTTTACTGTTGGCCAGCGTGTATTCCATGTTAAATTCGGTTATGGCAAAGTTACTAATTTAAGTGGCAACCAGCTTGACGTGCATTTCGACAAAGCCGGAACTAAAAAAGTTATAGAGACTTATGTTGAGGCGGTTTAGAGGGATGTTGCATTTATAATCATAAATGCAGTGAAATGGTCTATTGTCTACAAAAAGGGTAACTATACCATTAAGACAAGTATTCGTAGTTTCGTCATTCCCCGAATTTTTATGCAGCGTCAGCGGAATAAAAATTATAGTGGAATCCAGGATATTAAACTGGATCNNTGCGTAAAATTCGGGTGATGACGGCGCACTTGTGTTAATGGTATAATTACCACAAAAAGAATCGTTCTTTTTCTGTATAGGCATTGCTAATCTTTCTTATTTACAGCCTATATAGTTTCCTTATCAATAGAACCGTCAGAAGTGCAAGGGCGAGGTGCGCGTGCGTATTAAAAATACGCAAGCACGCAAGCGCGGGCGGTTAGATAAGTAAAGTGGTATTATACTCATTCTGTCTCAAACTGCC
>DITJ01000036.1:18607-18781 GCA_002422795.1 Alphaproteobacteria bacterium UBA6187
CAAAAAACACTTGATTCTAATCGGCTGTTTGAAACAGAATGAGTATATGAAAAAATTTATGAGATGCCATAAACTAATTGCTAAAATTAATGCATCATTAATTTTATATAAACACTTGCACACATGGAATCTATCTGTTAAAAGCATCCTTGGAAGCGTGGCCGAGTGGTTTAA
>DITJ01000096.1 GCA_002422795.1 Alphaproteobacteria bacterium UBA6187
CCACGAAGTGGCGTGGCAATCCAGAGCAAATAACAATAGAACTGTATCTTGACAATAAGATTCCTGGATTGCCACGCCACTTCGTGGCTCGCAATGACGTACAGCTTGACATTTACAAAAGAAAAATATTAAATGCAATTGCCCAGAGGTTTTATTCTGGAACTACAGCTATTTAATACCTAACTAACCCTTTCTATCCATAGCTGGCTTGCGCGCTCGCGCTTATGCCCGATATTATTCCTTAAATTTATCGCCCGGCTTTGCCAATCAATCTCCTGGCCTTGCGGGGATTTATTTTCCCGCCATAGATTTTCTGCCTGCTTGCGCTTGCTACGGATATTGCTAGATAGATGGCCAGCCAGTAATTCGCCTGCGGATTTTGCTTTGTCCCGCGCTTTATCGTGGTCGCGCATATGGTGCATGATTAACTGGATACGCCGGTTTTTTTGCAATTGTAGTTTTTTCTTCAGAAGCGCACGCGTTGTTGCGGTAATAAGTATACCACCAAACATAACCGCAAATACCTGCCCTTCGTTTTTATGCCGCCCTTGGCCGATAGCCCCCCCAACCGCAAGGCTCATTGCACCAGTTAAAGCGTGCATCCAGTTACCACTCAATACAGATATAACTGTCATTGAAAGTTCGGTAACACTAAGTGCATCACCAACACCAAGGCCGCCCGCCTCATCGCGCAAAGGCTTTGTGGCTTTAATCATTACTACAGGCTTACCATTTTCCTGATATTGGGTAACCTCTGCCTGCTGTCCGCTTATCAATACTGTTGGGCTGATTCCTGCCCCAAATGGCTGTGGTTTTTGGGTAGTAAGAGTGCGCATCATTTCCTGGTATTCAATTTCCAGGAAGTAATTCATCTGCGTAGAAATGCTTATAGCGTCCGGGCCTTCCACACGGTAAAGACCGCCCCTGGAGAACATCTCGCCAAGGTAAACATTCCGCGCCTCGTCATATTTCATGGCTATGTCTGAGGCATAACTTTGTCTTGATTCACCAAGACCTAAACCCATTTTCATCAGCTATTCGCTTTTCTTTTATAAATGTTTATCCATTATATTATAAAAAATAAAATAAAGCTTGAAAAATTAAGAAAAAAGCTTGCCCGGAATCACTTTTTTTGTTCATATATAGTAATTTTAATTTAAGAATACCCGTCATTACCTGAGTTTTTTCTTCAAAAACTATAGGGGAATGACGAAACTTCAACTAAGGATTTCGCCTTATGGATATAATCACATTACTACAAGCCATATTTCTAGGTATAGTTGAAGGACTTACTGAATTCATACCAGTATCTTCAACCGGGCATCTTATAATTTTGGTTGATTTGCTTGGTTTTAAGGCCCCACCTGGCAAAACTTTTGAGATTATCATCCAGCTTGGCGCTATTTTTGCTGTGTGCTGGTTATACAGGCATAAAATATTCGAAGTTATTAAAGGTCTGCCATCTAAACGAAAAGAACAGGTTTTCGCTTTGAATATCTGCCTTGCCTTCCTTCCAGCAGCAGCGCTTGGGGTTATTTTCCACGATTTCATTAAGAATGTATTATTCAGCCCGTATGTGGTTGCAACATCTCTGCTGGTAGGCGGCATACTAATCCTGCTTATAGAAAAGAAAGTGCATAAACCACGTTACAATTCCATTGAAAAAATAACCCCTAAAACAGCACTGCAAATAGGCTTCATGCAAGCCCTTGCCATGATTCCCGGGGTATCCCGCTCAGGAGCAACAATCATGGGCTCAATATTACTTGGGGTGGAAAGAAAGGCCGCAACGGAATTTTCATTTTTCCTGGCAATGCCAACCATGCTGGGCGCAACTGTTTATGATGTTTATAAAAATTTTGGAAGTCTTTCCTTCGATAATTTCTGGCTGATTGCAGCAGGATTTATAAGTGCCTTCATTGCAGCTACGCTGGTTGTAAAAACCCTGATAGCATTTGTAAGCCATAATGGCTTTGCACCTTTTGCATGGTATAGAATTGTAATTGGCAGCGCGATGCTGGTTTATCTTTGGTATTAACGATTGTGGTATAGTTAAAGTTTTTGGACTTGTCATCCCGGAACCTAAAAAACCTTAAATTTGCTACTTCAACAAATTTTTAGGTTTTGTTGGTATCCGGGATCCATATTCCAGAATCCTTTATAATTACAAATGGCTCTGGGATATGGATCCCGGGTATTAAGGATTCCTAAAAAATTTATGAAGTATAAATTCTAAGGAATCCTAAATCCCGGGATGACAGTGCTTAAGCATTTTATACTTCTTACCCATCACTCCTGAAGCGAAGAAACAAGACTGGTTATTTTTTTCCTGATGTTTGGATTTTTTAGCGTCATCAGTTTCCGTGCCATTGTCCAAACTTCGTTATCAATCGCATCATTTACCAGATTCTTTGATGAATCAGGGAAAAATTCATTTACAGAAATTTCAAGCGACTTCGCTAATTGATACAATGAAACGGCAGGAATACGGTCTGTTGCAGCTTCATATTTCTGTACCTGTTGATATGATACCCCAATGATATTGCCTATTTCTTCCTGGCTATAGCAAAATATCTTCCTGATGCTACGGAATCTATTAGCGATTTCTTTTATGTTGTGGTTTTTAGCAAGTTTCTTATCAGAAAAATTTTTTGCTTTAACCTCTCTTGGTTTTGCTATTTCGCTTTGGTTTGCGGCCTCGCTTGGTATTAAAATCTCGTCTTTAGCATAGTTAACATTTTTCATGTTCTCCCCCTAATAATTGTTAATTCAATTGAGCTAAAGAAACCAGAAACTGCTATTCCCCAACATGACAAGAATCAAGAAAAGTAACTTTACATAAAACAACCTTACAACCTGCATTCCTTAATTTATAAACCTTTACTCTTCTGTAATTATTTAGGATACAAGCCATGTATCGAAGCATCCTGAAGCCAGCAACTGGCTCATAAACACTGGAAAATGATACATACTATAAGATTCCTATAGGTTGAAAATTAAATCCGATAAAAATTTCATAAAGATTCATAATTTCTTGATTTGAATCAAGATTCTATAGATAATAATATTGATAAAAAAGATCATCTTTTAGGAATTTTAGAAAATACCGCACTTAACAGTTGTCATATACCAATAAAGTATATACCATAAGTAGAATTGCACTACTTATGGCGTATATCCTTAAGGGTGAGTATTTTTCAAAGCGAGGTTAAGGTGGCTGAGGTTAATATTTACATAGGGGACAAATTACGCCAACGGCGTAAGAAGCTCAACCTATCACAAGATGACCTGGCAAGAATGCTGGGTATATCGAATCAACAAATCCATAAATACGAGGCGGGGATAAATAAATTATCTGCATCCTTGCTGTTTACATGTGCAAAATTATTACATGTTCCTATCACCTATTTTTTTGAAGGAATGCCGCTTAATAATAATATAAAGATGGATTGCAGTAATAATTTACGCTGCACAAGGAACACACCCCTTGCCATACTTCTTGTGGAAGATAATCCTGTTGACGAAATGCTGGTTAAGGAAGCACTTACCACGTGCGACAAACGAACAACCATGCACACAATTCATGATGGCAAAGAAGCCATACAATTCCTACGGAAAAAGAAATCATTTTATTCTTTTCCAAGGCCTGACATCATATTCCTAGATCTTAACATGCCTAAAAATTGCGGTCTTGATATATTAAAGGAAATTAAGAATGACCGCGAAATAATGGATATACCGGTGATTATATTAACCAACAGCATTAATCCTGATGATATGCTAAAAAGCTATAAAATGGGGGCATGCGGCTTTATGAGTAAATCATTTGATATAAATGAATTTAATAAAAATATCGCCTCAATTGTGAATTGCTGGTCGCAGGCTATGGTTTTGCCTTCAATGCAAAATGATAATTACATAGAAAATCTTATACCTGTTTTACAGGAAGCGTAAAATAAAAGATAGAACCTTCGCCCAATTTGGATTCAACCCAGATTCGTCCATTATGCTTTTCAACCACCTGCTGGCATATGGCAAGACCTATGCCGGTGCCGGAAGCTTTTGTCCTTGGCTCCAGCCTTTTAAAAATCTCGAATATTTTTTCTAAATATTCATTTTCTATGCCATCACCATTATCTTTGATAGAAAACAACCAATAATCCCCTTCAAGCTTTGCAGCAATATGGATTTTAATATCAACACCATTATGATGTTTTATTGCATTGCTGATAAGGTTCTGGAATAGTTGGGCTATTTGCGTATTATCTGCACATATAGTCGGTAATATTCCCGAAGTAATTTGAGCTTTTGTATCAGAAATTAACTGCTGCAAGCCCTTCGTGACATAATCTAATATATCAGCACAATCAACATCTGCAAAGAACCCCGAATTTTGCCGATAGCTTGAATAAAAGAGTAAATCTGTAATAAGTGAATTCATTTGGGCTACCGCTCCGAGTATATAGCTAACTAACTGCTTGCCTTTATCATCCAGGATATTACCATATTGCATATCAAGTAACTGCGTACATGATGAAATGCTATGCAATGGCTCGCGCAAATCATGCGAAGCCACATAAGAAAACCTTTCCAATTCGGTATTGGACTTCGTTAACGCCTCTACTGTTTTTCTTAAATCATTCTCAAATTGCTTGCACTTTGTAATATCCAGGAAAACCGAGCACTGCCTGTAACTGCCATCTCTTAACCGCACATAATCACTCACAAACCTGGCATAAATTATATTACCTTCGTTCCATTGCATTTTTACTACACACGCCTGTTTACTTTTTTGCCCAACCAGTTCTTTAACATGCGCCCTATATTCATCTTTAGTATCTTCCGTTATAAAACCACTTAATTCTTTACCAACCAGTTCCTTCATTTCCGTTCCAAGTAACATGCCGGATGTAAGATTAGCATCTATAATTATACCGTTTTCATCCATTGTCATGTAACCAACCGGTGCAAAATTATACAGGTCAAAATACCTATCCCTGGATTCCTGAAATTCATGGTTTTCCTGAAGTAATTTTGCATTACTTTCCTGAAGCTCAACTATTAATTGCCGCATCTCTTTTTCAGATAATTTTTCCATATACTCTATTTTAGACATACAAAACTCCATAACTCAAACACAACCAACAGTGGCTTTATTTTTAAAATACACTAAATCCTGGGGTGAACAATATTAATATTATTAATTGTGATTTATATAATTTTATTGATAAATATCAATGTATCGGCAAATTTACATAGCCCACCCTGCCATATTACCTACAAATCCAACTATTAGTAGGAAAGTATTTTACTTTTCAACTTTAACTGACGCGCCTCTTGTTAGATCATCCTTATATTACGGCTTTAAACGCATGTAGTATGAAACGCATTAACAAATTGGTATGGAAAATTATGGCGACAATAAAAGCATCTAATACACTTGATAGCAGTTTCTTCAAAAGTCTTAAAATACTCTCCGAATTAGGCGATGAGTATATTTTATATCTACTGGAACACGCCTTGATTAAAAGATACGATAAGGGCAAATTATTATTTCTGCAAGGCGACCCGGTAACAACAGTTTATATAATCCGTAGCGGCTGGGTGAAGTTATTCAGGAATACCGTAGACGGTACGGAAGTTATTACATCTTTATGCAAGGAAGGTGATTTATTCAGCAAGTCTGCAATGGTTGGAAAAGAAACCCATCCCACTTGCGCCCAAGTTGTCGAGGAAGCCATAGTATATGAAATACCCGCACGCATATTAAAAGAATCAATTAAAAGGGATCTTAAGCTTGCACTAAATGTAATATCTTATTTATCGACCAGTATTAATTTACTGGATAAGCAGGTGGAGCATCTGGCCATTATGAATGCCGACCAGCGCCTTGCGTGCTTCTTGTTACATTTATGCACTAATGCCAAAGGCCCAAGTGTAAAAATTAAATTACCCTGCAATAAGGAACTTATTGCCAACCATTTGGGGATGAAGCCGGAGACATTTTCAAGATCCATACCGAAATTACGGCCGGTTGGCGTAGTGGAAAAATCCGACCATATTGAAATTAACGATATAAACACTTTAAGGAATTATACATGCGTTTCCTGTACCAGTGCCGGTGCCTGCATTGCCTGCCCGGCCAGCCAGTGGAATGTACCTGAACATTATTATGCTTCTTGAAGTAGCATAGAAAACCCTTGCAAGTTGACATTCATACAAAAATGAGTCATAACTAAAGGGTTTTCTAAATAATGTTATAAAATGGGTGCGTATATGGGTAGCAATCCTCCTGGCGAGGCCAAAATAAAATCACCAGCCAAGCCCATTCCCTGCCCTAAATGCAAAGATAAAAAAACCATAAAAAGCGGCACAATCCAAGGGCAGCAACGCTGGAAATGCAAAGCCTGTGATTACCAATATACCAGGATACAAAAGCGCGGCAGGCCATTATGGCAGAAATCCCTTGTAGTATTCTTATATAGCTATGGTGTTTCTATGCATCAGATCGCACGGATATTCGATGTGCAGCCAAGCACCATTTTAAAATGGGTGCGGATTTATGCAAATGATTACGCACACACGCCAGAATCAGGGGAAGTAAAAATTATGGAATTATGTGAAATGCATAGCCGTATGCAGGAAAATATTGGCCAGAATAACTCAACATTACTTATCGCAATAGATGATGCGATATTCAAATCCGCAACAGGGATTACTATTTCCAGGAAAAAGGGTTAGGCACTAATAGGTGGAGCCATCTATAGGAAAGCCCAAACTTCACAAGCAATAAAAACACCTGCACAAGGCAAGCATAATCATAGAAATGAAGCCAAGCAAACTTTAGGACGCCCCACCCATCGACATAGACTAAAAGAAAACTTTTCAGAAATCCCTTAGCGCTATGTACAAGTACCACATTAGATGATGCGGTATAAAAATTCTATATGTAAGAGGACACACAATGGAAAAGATTGAAATCATGGGGCATTTGGTTGCAAATAAAGGCAATAACAGACGAAACATCACAATCACAAACATTTTATAAGGCGCTGATTTAATTCTTATATTTCATTGTGTTGATTTGCAGATTATTGTTTTAACAGGACTTAAAATCCCTCGACCTTATGGTCATGCCGGTTCGATTCCCGGCCGTGCACCATTTGCACTTACACCACTTTCCAGTAACATCCATAAAGCCCTTGCAAATACTAGCTTTTCTAAATATTATCTTCCAGTAACTTCTACTATCTGCCACTAACATAGCCCAACCTATGGGAGCTTGATTGGAGGCTTGTTATTAAACTGGGGGCTTGGATATGAAGCTATATATCACTTCCGCTGGAAATAAGTATTGGCACTAAGCATATACCCGATCATACTGATTTAGAGCCGCCTAAAATAGGAACCAAAGCTCCCATGGACGAAGAAGAACGGATATTTAACAAACTGAAAAAGTCTTACATCATTCACGACGAGAGTTAAGGTCAACATAATGAGCATTAAAACAAATTTATTACAAATAAAGCAAATTATTGCATCATTATCAAATGATGCGGGTCTTGTTGCTGTGAGCAAATTCCAGGATAAAGATAAAATTATCCAGGCAATTGAAGCGGGACAAAGAATTTTCGGTGAAAACCGCGTACAGGAAGCCTATTCAAAATGGCCGGAAATTAAAGCGCTTTACCCTGATATTAAGCTGCACTTAATCGGTGCATTGCAAACCAATAAAGCAGATCAGGCGGTGCGTCTGTTTGATGTTATAGAAAGCCTTGACAGGCCAAAACTGGCAGATTGCCTTATAAAAGAAATGCAAAAACAAGAAAGGTTTATTCCATGTCTTATTCAGGTGAATATCGGCAAGGAGCCGCAGAAGGCCGGGGTTATGCCGGAAGAAGTGGAAGGCTTTATTAAATATTGCACAGGCGCGGGGCTTAATATAATTGGTGTAATGTGCATTCCCCCGGAAGGTGAAAGCCCGGAAAAGCATTTTGAGAAGATGCAGGAAATTGCAAAGAAACATAATTTCCCGGTTTTAAGCATGGGTATGAGTAGTGATTTTAAAATTGCAATACAATATGGCGCAACCCATGTGCGTGTTGGAACGGCAATTTTTGGGGATAGAAGTTAATGTCTACTTTTATATATTAAGCAACGGGTAATAAAGAACGTCGTCGCGGTGAGCCTCAAGCCAGCACGAAGAAGCGACCCATCTTTCTTTTTACTAACACTGGATTGCCACGTAACACTCCCAAGCGGTCGGTTCCTCGCAATGACATAGTGAGGAATTCTTAAACTAACTATCAGGAGATGTTTCTGTAAGATCCTTCTTTTTCACCTCAGGAACAAACTCCGCAAAATTCTTCACAAAAACATCCCTTTGCGGATAAGGAATTTCAATGCCATTTTCCTTGAATTTTTTCCATATACTTATCATCACATCACTTTGTGGCTGCAAGCGTCCATCTACTACATCTGCAACCCAGAAATATAAAGTGAAATCCGCCGAATTATCACCAAATTTTCGTAAATGACATTGCGGTGCGGGGTCTTTTATACATTTAGGATGCGCCTTTGCACATTCAAGTATAATTTTCTTAGCTTCCTCAAGATCCGAATTATACGACACACCTATATTTATCTCCACCCTGGCGCGTGAGTGGCTGTATGTCCAGTTAATTACCCTTCCTGTTATCAAATCCTCGTTGGGTATCATAACCTCCCTCCCGTCGAAGGCTTCCACAAGTGTGTACCGCGCACCAGTATAGCGGATAAATCCGGAAAGGCCGTTATCCAGCTCAATCATGTCATCAACCCTTACGGACTTTTCAAATAGCAATATAAGGCCGCTTATAAAATTTGATGTGATTTTCTGGAGTCCAAACCCGATACCGATACCAACCGCACCACTAAATATAGTTAATGTTTTAAGGTCTATTTCTAGCAAATCCATAAGTATAAGGAAGGCTATAAAATACAGCACTATCTGGAATGCCTTGCTGATAATTGCCCGGTTACTGGCTTTTAGGGTTTTCATCTGCCTTATTTTCTGGTTGGCATAATCCGAAATAAACCCGGTTGCCCAGAACATGCCCACAACTATGGATACGCTTTTTATAATTCTGTAAACTGAAATAGATGTTTTCTTCCCGAATTTCAGGGTCATGGCATCGGAATCAAGAAATTCAATAATATTATCAAGATGGCCAAGCATACCCAAGGTTACAAGACCAATGATGCAAAGTAACAAAACCGACTTTATAACGGTTCCGCTGGGTTTTATAAGGAGTGATAAAATTTTTTTCATGAAACTACCTGTTGTTATGGCGCTTAAAGCATTATAGGCTGCTACAGCCATATGTCTAATTTTATAAAGTATTTATCTTGAAGGCACATCTATTACAAGAACTTCGGCATCGCTTATGGCTTTAATTTTAAACTCCTGCACGCCTGTAATTTCGGCTCCATCGCCTTGTTTTAATTTCTGGTCATCAATAGAGATTTCCCCTTTTGATACAAGGATATATGCCTGATATTTAATTGGCTGTTTTATGATGCTGCCAGCTTTTATAACCCCGCCTGAAATTGCCGCATCCTGGTTTATAAACAATGCGCCTGCATTTTTATCCTCAGCTCTTCCTGAAACTAATATTGGCAGTTTACCTGCTACAAAGCCTTTCGGGAACTGCATTGCATCCCAGGCAGGTTCTACGTTATTTTTATTGGGGAAAATCCATATCTGGTAAAGCCTAGTTACATTATCTTCCAGGTTAAACTCCGAATGGGTAACGCCGCTGCCTGCGCTCATCACCTGAATATCACCAGCGCCAGTGCGCCCTTCATTGCCCATGCTATCGCGGTGGGTGATTGCCCCTTCACGCACATAAGTGATAATTTCCATATCACGGTGCGGATGCGGTGGGAAGCCTTGTTTTGCGGCTATAATATCATCATTAATTACACGCATTGCCCCAAAATGCATACGCTGCCTGTTTTGGTAATCGGCAAAGCTGAAATGGTGCCTGGCATTTAACCAGCCATGATCAGCGTGACCTAACGATTCATAAGGGTATATTTTTATCATAAAAAATTAAATGTAATTGTTGATACAAATTTTAGCTTCATAACTGCAATGAAGCAATCATATAATAACTTAACTTAAACTGGAATTATGGGCAAAATAATATTTGCAACATGCCCCCGCTTTTGGGGTAGAGCCGAATTATGTGATGAAATGGCGGGAGTGAAGGGGCTCGAACCCTCGACCTCTGCCGTGACAGGGCAGCGNNGAACCCGCGACCTCCGGCGTGACAGGCCGGCACTCTAACCAACTGAGCTACACCCCCGCAAAGAGGCGATTCTTATATTTAGTATATCAACTTGTCAGGGTCAATATTTTTCTCTAAAGCCCAGGGTTAACCCGGCGTAAGACACCTAAAGCCTGAAGGCGTAAGGTGGTGGGCGATGAGAGACTCGAACTCCCGACATCCTCGGTGTAAACGAGGCGCTCTACCAACTGAGCTAATCGCCCTTAGTAGAGAGTTGCTAGTTGCTAGTTGCTAGTTACTAGTGAGTTCAATTTATTTGGATATAAATCCTAAAATAAAGAATCTTAAACACACTAGTAACTAGCAACTAGCAACTAGCAACTCTTTTACAAACTAAAGAGGAGATGCGTATAACATCCCCTCTTAATATAATCAACAAAAAAATGAAAATTTAATTGATTAGTTTACAGCTTCTTTAAGAGCTTTACCTGGCCTGAATTTAGGCTGCTTAGAAGCAGGTATCTTAATTGTAGCGCCAGTCCTTGGGTTGCGACCCTCAGTTGCTTTTCTTTTTACAACGAGAAAAGTACCGAAATTTACAAGGCGCACTTCATCACCTTTAGAAAGTGCTGCAGATACAACATCAAGAATCGCATCAAGCGCCCTGCCGGCATCAGCCTTAGAAATCTTGGCTTTTGTCGCAACTTTTGCGATAAGGTCGTTTTTATTCACGGTCTTGCTCCATTTGGAAATTATTAAATAAATCAATTTTCAAACATTAAGTGAGCAACCTTATGAAATCAAGCGCCTAATTGCAATAAAGCGCACTTTTTTTTAAATGTGTTGCATTTTCTTACGCACAACTCAACCAATGCAACTAATGCGTTACGATTTCTCCAGGATTTCCGCCAATCGCCGATACAACTGCGGGAATTATTTCTTCAAATTCCTGCCATTCCACTTTTTCTGGCATCCTGGTTAATGCAACTTTCAGCACTTCATCCATGTGCGAAACATAAACAAACTTCAATCCCTTTTTAACATTTTCTGGAATTTCCGCCATATCCTTTTCATTTTCCTTCGGGATAATGACAGTTTTTACTCCGCCACGCAGTGCCGCCAGAAGTTTTTCTTTTAACCCGCCTATTGCAAGTGCGCGGCCACGCAGCGTGATTTCACCAGTCATGGCAACCGATTTTTTAATAGGTATGCCGGTCATTGCAGAAACAATAGCTGTGCAAATGGCGAGCCCGGCAGAAGGGCCATCTTTCGGGGTTGCGCCTTCTGGAACGTGGATATGCAAATCGCGCTTCTGGTATTGCAGCGGCGTAATTCCATAATCACCCGCACGGGAACGTGCATAACTAAATGCCGCTTGCGCTGATTCCTGCATTACATCACCTAATTTTCCCGTGCATTTTATATTACCCTTACCCGGTAGCTGCACTGCTTCAATTGAAAGCAGGTCGCCACCAACTTCAGTATAGGCAAGTCCGGTTACAACCCCAACCAAATCTTCTGTCCAGGTTTCACCGAAAGAAAATTTCTTCACACCAAGGAATTTATTAAGGTTATCTGATGTAACATCCACCTTCTTTACTTTATCAACAAGTATATTGCGAACAGCTTTACGCGCCAGTTTAGCCAGGTCACGCTCCAGATTACGCACGCCAGCTTCGCGCGTATAGAACCTTACTATATCTTTGAGCACATCATCTGAAATGCTCCATTCATCTTTTTTAAGGCCGTGGTTCTTACCCTGCTTCGCAATAAGATGAGTTTTTGCGATTTCAATTTTTTCATCTTCCGTATAGCCGGATATCCTTATTATCTCTAACCTATCGAGCAACGCAGGTGGCAAGTTCAAACTATTGGCCGTTGCCACGAACATTACATTGGAAAGGTCGTAATCTACTTCCATATAATGATCGTTAAAATGTGCGTTCTGCTCTGAATCCAGCACTTCTAGCAATGCAGCCGCAGGGTCGCCCCTGAAATCCTGGCCCATTTTATCAAGCTCATCCAGCAAAATTAGCGGGTTGGTGCTTTTAGCTTTCTTCATAGACTGGATTATTTTTCCAGGCATTGAACCTATATATGTACGCCTGTGCCCCCTTATTTCAGATTCATCACGTACACCGCCTAAGGAAATTTTTATAAAATTCCTGCCTACCGATTTTGCAATAGATTTTGCAAGTGAGGTTTTACCCACACCAGGAGGGCCAACCAGACACAATACCGGCCCTTTTATTTTATTGGTACGCTGCTGCACGGCAAGATATTCAATAATACGCTCCTTAACTTTTTCAAGACCGTAATGGTCTTTATCAAGCACATCTTTTGCGTAACCGATATCTTTTTTAACCTTGGTTAATTTATTCCAAGGAATGCTGATTAACCAATCAAGGTAATTCCGCACCACAGTTGCCTCAGCTGCCATCGGGGACATATTCTTAAGCTTCTTAAGTTCAGCAAGGGCTTTTTCCTTGGCCTCGGTAGAAAGTTTGGTGGCATTGATTTTTTCTTCCAGCAAGGTCATCTCATCCTTGCCTTCAGAACCTTCACCAAGTTCTTTATGGATGGCTTTTAACTGTTCGTTGAGGTAATATTCTTTCTGGGTTTTTTCCATCTGGTCGCGCACACGCGAACGGATTTTCTTTTCCGCATTTAAAACCTCAATTTCCTCTTCCATGAATGCGAAAACATGCTCAAGACGCTTGGAAACATCATTAATTTCAAGCAACTCCTGTTTTTCAGATATTTCAATGGCAATATGTGCACCAACCGTATCTGCAAGCTTGCTAGGTTCTTTTATCTGGGCAATTGAAGGAGTTACTTCCGGAGATATTTTTTTATTAAGCTTGGAATATTTACCAAATTGCTCAACAACAACGCGCATAAGGGCTTTTATATCTTTCTGGTCGCCTTCTATATCCTCTAGCAGTTCAGCTTCCGCAACAAAGAATTTATCGGCACTTACAATATTATGCACCTTTACGCGTTTATGCCCTTCTATAAGCACTTTTACGGTGCCATCTGGCAGCCTTAAAAGCTGCAATATGCTTGCAAGCGTGCCGATCCTATATAAATCATCCGGCAAAGGCTCATCTTTTGCCGCATCTTTTTGTGTAAGCAGTATGATTTTATTATCCTTGCGGATTACATCCTCAAGCGCGCTGATTGATTTTTTCCGACCGACAAAAAGCGGGGCAACCATGCCGGGGAACACAACAATATCCCGAAGCGGCAATAACGGATGTGATATAAGCGGAGTTTTAATTTCTAACATAATAAGGTTTCCCCCTATTTATAATTCAAATGGCAAGCTGCCTACTATATCAAATATAATTACTATTGCAGATAAATCAAGTGAAGGGAGGAATTTAAAAACTACGACCTCTGTATAAAAGACCTTTTTGATAACTTCATTGTTGCAATTTGGATTAATAATTGCGGCTCGATTTTATTTTTAGTTTTTTGGTATTACAAAAAACTATAAGGATCAATATCTACCTTAACCTTAACCGCACTTGGAATATGCACCCGCGCCAATGTTTGCGCAAGCCAGCTTTGGATATTTATATTACGTGCTGCTTTAATAAGTATGCGGTAACGGAATTTGCCGCGCAGTACGAAAATCGGTGCGGCCACTGGCCCCAGCACCATTATATCATTATGTTTAGGCGCGGAAACTACAATATTCCTTGCGATGCCAGCGACCTGTATATCCTCATGCCCCGAAATTATAAGCGCAACAAAGCGCGAAAATGGCGGCATAAAATTCTGCTGGCGGGAATATATTTCAGCGCCCACAAAACTATCCCTATCCCAGCTTTTAAGCGCCTGCATAACTGTATTATCCGGCATATAGCTTTGCAGGATAACTTTGCCCTTTTGCTCTTCGCGCCCGGCGCGCCCTGCTACCTGGTGAAGTAGCTGGTAAGTTCGCTCTGATGCCCTTAAATCCCCGCCTTCAAGCCCTAAATCGCCATCTACCACCCCAACAAGCGTAAGGTTCGGGAAATGGTGGCCTTTGGCGATTACTTGTGTGCCTATAATTATATCCACCTTGCCGCTTAAAATATCATCAAGCAGGCTGGCCATTTTGCTGTGGGTTAGGCTGTCGCTTGCCATAAGTGCAATATTGCTATCGGGGAAATATTCCTGTACCTCTTCTTCAATCCTCTCAACGCCAGGGCCGCAGGAGGCAAAACTATTTTCGCCTTCGCATTCTGGACATTTTTCGGGCATATTTTGCTTAAAGCCGCAATGGTGACACATTAAATATGCACCATGTTTATGCTGCACCAGCCATGTTGAGCATTCTTCGCATTTAAAACGGAAACCGCAAGTGCGGCATAGCACCAAAGGCGCATAGCCCCTGCGGTTTAGGAATAATAACGATTGCTTGCCATCTGCTATATTTTCACGGATGGCGTTAATGAGTGGCGGGGAAAGGAAATGTTTTGCATCCAGCTTATGGTTTCGCATATCGATAATGCTAACAGAAGGCATCACTGCGCTGCCGTGGCGGTGCGGCAATTGCAGTTCCTTATATTTGCCCGATTGCACATTTTCTACCGTTTCAATAGAAGGTGTGGCAGAAGCTAGGATTATCGGCAAATTTTCAATTTTTGCCCGCACCACCGCCATATCCCGCGCGTTATATATAACACCCTCTTCCTGCTTATAGGAGCTATCATGCTCTTCATCTATTATTATCAGCTTTAAATTTTTAAACGGCAGGAACAAGGCGGAGCGCGCGCCGATTATAAGCCTTGTGCCGCCATTGGTTACTTTGCGCCAGGTTTTTTCTTTTTGGGATTTAGTCATGCCCGAATGCCAGGTAAGGGGCGTAAAGCCAAAGCGCCTTTCAAAGCGGTTAATCACTTGCGAAGTGAGGGCGATTTCCGGCAGCATTATCAATACCTGGGCGCTATCATCTTTAAATATTTCTTCAATTGCGGAAAGATAAACCTCGGTTTTGCCGGAGCCGGTAACTCCGTCCAGTAAAGTAGCACTGAAAGAGTTTTGATTTATTTCGTCTTTTAATTTTTGAGCAATATCTGCCTGTTTCTCGGAAAGATTTATATGAGCAAGATTTATGGTTTCCGGCTTATAAACAGGCGGGGTTTTTATTTCTATAAGCAGGCCATCTTTTACCATTTTCTTTATAGTGGCTGGAGTACAGCTAGTTTTTTCTTTTAGCTCGTTTAGGGTGAGTGGAGTTGTTGCGGCTTCTAGTATTTTCTCCTGGGATTTAGTAATTCTTCTTGCAACGAGCGAAGTAGCTCCCTCAGGGAGAGGTAATCTCTGATAAAGCACAACATCTTTGCCGCCACCAAGCGCCTCTTCGCTACTTAACGCCATTTTTAAAACATTGCCTGAAGACGACATAGTATAAGATGCCACCCAGTCAATAAATTTACAGAAATTTGCCGATAGCGGCGGTGTTTTTAATTTTTCTATAATAGTTTTAATTTTTTCAGCGGGTAAAATATCATTGCTATTTCCCCATACTACGCCAATTTCAGTTTTACGCCCGAACGGAACTTTAACCAGATCACCGGTTTTCACTTCCATACCAAAAGGCACGGCATAAGTGAAAGCCATAGGTACATTTTTTGGAAGTAGCACTGAAACTTGGTTTGGTTGTTCTGTCATGTTTATGACCTAGTGCCACCTAATCCAAAGGCGGCATTTTCCTTTCTATCCATTGTTCAAATAAATTGGTGGAAACTTTGATTGAGTCTTTAAGTTCGGCTCTTAGCATTATTAAATCATCAAAATCTGATTCTTTCGCAAGGAAGGTTATATCCTTATATACTGCTGTCATCTGATTTTTAACATCTGCAACTGTAACACGCATTTTCTGAAGGGATGTAATATTATTTTCAGTCATTAACTGGCTCCTTATATGGCGGTTTGAACTGCTACCAGCAGGATGGCTGGTAGCCAGGAGCCTGAAATCGCCTCAACGTAAGCGCAGGTTTATTTCCCGTAAACGGGTGTTACATTCACCATGCTCCCGGCCACAAAAGTGGGGAAGCAGAGCTTTCTGATATGAGCCTACTTTTTAATAATCATAACGTTGAGGAGATTTCAGTCTCCTTCGAGCATAAAATTAATTGATTTATTATAATATGTAAAGATTTAATGCTACTTCCAGCCTTCGCCGCTTAACAAATCGCCGCCATTAATATGAGTCATTTGACCTTAAAAAACCGGGAAATAAATTGTAAAGATACTGCCCACCCCTTCGGTACTTTCTATTGTCAATTCGCCCCTATGCCGATTCATAATATGCTTTACAATTGAAAGCCCCAGCCCGGTTCCGCCAATATTCCGGGAACGTATTTTATCAACGCGGTAAAAACGCTCAGTAATGCGCGGCAAATGCTCTTCCGGTATTCCTTCGCCTTTATCTTCTACCGATACAGCTATGATTTTTTGCGCGCTGTTAAATATATGGTTCTCTGATTCCGGTCTGGTTTCACTTATATACGCAGAAACATTTACTTTGGTATTTTCAAAACCGTATTTTATAGCGTTACTGATGAGATTTGTAAAAACCTGGGATAGTTCATTTGCATCACCTAGTATATCGGGTAAGTTTTTTTCACCTTTATAAATTATTTTTATATGCTTTCTTTCGGCCAGATGCTCAAGGCGCCTTATAGTGCTTTGAATTAACACAGAAATTTCTATCCTTTCCGTAGGAATGGTGCTTTCATTCATTTCTACCTTTGAAAGAGAAAGCAGATCATTTACCAACGCCCCCATTCTTTCTGATTGTTCGTACATTATATCCAAAAACTGTTTTCTGGTTTTTTTATCCTCTTCCATCTCACGTAAATTTTCTATAAAGCCTGAAATGCTGGTAAGGGGGGTGCGGATCTCATGGCTGGCATTGGCTACGAAATCTTTTATCATCTGCCTGCTTCTTTTAGCCTCTGTAACGTCATGCATAATCAGCACAACGGCTATTCCGCCGATGGAATATAATGGGAATTTCTCAATACTAATCTGGAAATCACGCACAACATTATGGTTTGTTATGGAAAGTTCGATTGTTTCACCTTTTTTCTTCTCTACAACGGATATTATGACATCTTTTAATACCGGTTCTTTGATGATTTTATTAAAAACAACATTTTCTATATTCTTCCCGAACATTATTTTTGCAGCCTTATTTGCCCTTATGATATGCATATCCCTTCCAAGCATCATTAAAATATCGGGTATGGTATCAAACAGTATGCTACTTTCTGCAACCGCGGCTTCTAATTTAATTTTTTTTTCATCCCAGGAGCTATGTAGCTTTTGTACCGATTCAGACAATTCCTCAACACTGCCCAGGAAGCTTAATGATGGCATGTTTACATGTTTATCAAGCACCAATTGCTCTACATAATTTGTAAGGGATGATAAGTCTTCCATATAAGGCTTGGCAAAGAAACTAGAGCCGATTAAAACCGCAAGCACGCTACCAACACCTTCAACTACCGTAAGGCGCTCATATACAACCATTATCGCAATTACCATAGTTGGCACTATAGATAATAATGTTGTGGCTTTAAGAAGCTTGCGGTAATATGTATGCGCCTGCTTTCCCTGGCGGATATAGCCTTCTATCCCATTTTTGATTTTTGGCACGTACATATTTTTACTCCGCAGTTACAGATCTAATGGCGTGATGCAAATAACCTATTGTAATAAGAAAATAAATAGTTCCCTGGCTCGGTATGAAATGCGGCAATGTCACGCTTATTATTAATATCGGGGTGATAGCAATCGCCGCAATACGCATAACCTGCTGATATTCAAACGCGCCTTTTTTCATAATCTTTATGAAGGAATAACCTATGAAAGCATATAGTAAAAGCATTATAACATTGAAAACAAAGGATGTTAAAACCAGGAACGGAAAAGCAACCAGTGGCATTCCCGTCAGCATAATGCCTTTAATATAAATAATACTGGATTTTATAAGCTCAAATAATTTGTCTTCAGTTATGTCCGTTGCTTTTATATAAGTTCCATCTTTGTTAAATATAGTTTTATAGGCTATTTCATCCTGGTTAATTACTATTACTGGCTGCATGGATTTTTCATCAAGCTTTGCATCAGGCCCCACTTGTGCAATTTCCAAGTCTTTCTTATCAATGATTTTATATGATTCATCCCCTTGGGTAAGTAATTTGCCATTATTCAAGCTAATTAACGGTATTTGCCCAATAATAAATAATGCCTCATTTAAACTTTCTTCATTTACATCGTAATGCTTTGAAATATCACTTAAATACATAACTGTTTCGGGGCCTTTCTCTTCTGTATTCTGCTCATTTCTTGCTATTAACTTGGTTTCAGTGAGTAGCAACGCCGCATCCGTCCCTTCAAGGGATTTATACCTACCGGTTGTATCAATCACAGCCACATCATTTCCCGAAACCGGGTCGGTTATGGGGTAAGGGCGCGCCTCTTCGGTAATAAGTTTGCCCTCTTTTATGCTGATATCTGGTATCTGGCTCAATATATTAAGGAATCGGTTTATATTTTCTTCAAAAGTAAGTTCAGGTTCGGAGATGATAATTTCCATTATGCTATCTGCAAGCTGCACGGGGTTTATCTGCCTAATCTTCCAGACCCACCCCGCCGATATAATTGCAGATGTAAGCAAGGTTACAATTAAAAGATATTTAAGCCCATAGCCACGCCCGTTATTGAGTGCATCCTTATAAATTGATGACGCATAAAAGGAGAGAAAAATAGTTCTTAAGTATTTACTGGACATTGTTTTTCCTTTCATTTTATATTCAGGTTCTACCAATAGGTAATTTTTACTTTTTGTGGTGCAACGTCATTGCGATAAGGCGAACACTTCGTGAGTCCGAAGAAGCAATCCAGTGTTAACAATAAAGAAGAGTTGGATTGCTTCCTCGTAGTCACTTCGTTCCACTCATCGCAATGACGCTCTTCCTTTATTTACCAATTGCTTATAATGCAAAGTAGCTATTATCTAATAGAGTTTATTATATAACTAGAAAAATTCTTAAATTCATAGCATGAATTTATATAATGATTATGTTAAAATTGATATTCAATATATAAATTTAAAGGTAAGAAATTTAAAATGATAGAATGCTTAAGCCCTAATTGGGATAATAGATCAGAAGGTATAAAAATAGATATACTGGTTATGCATTATACCGGCATGAGAAGTGGGGAAGAGGCACAAGCGCGGCTGTGCGACCCCATTGCCAAGGTCAGCTCACATTATATGGTATATGAAGACGGGCGGGTTATACAAATGGTGCCTGAGGAAAAACGCGCCTGGCATGCCGGAGTTAGCTGTTGGCGCGGCATATCATCACTTAACGATACATCTATCGGTATTGAAATTGTAAATCCGGGCCATGAATTTGGCTACCGCGCTTTTCCAAAAGTGCAGATGGAAGCGGTTTCCGACCTTGCATCAGGCATAATAGAGCGCCATTATATTCCCGCGCGCAATATAATCGGCCATTCAGATATAGCCCCAACCCGCAAAGAAGACCCGGGCGAATTATTCGATTGGAAGTTCCTTGCCGCAGAAGGTATTGGGCTATGGCCTGAGGTAAAAAAAATCAGGAAGCCACATGCCCCTGTAATAACCCCCGGTGAAGAAAGCCTAAGCGTGGCGCGTATCCAGAAAATGCTGGCAGATTACGGCTATTTTATTAAAGTGGATGGATTCTATGGCCCTAAAAGTGAATCGGTGATTAAAGCCTTTAAGCGCCATTTTGTGCCGGAATATGTGAATGTAGTGTGGGATAACGTGGCAGAGGCAAGGCTTATTAAACTGCTGGAGATGGTTTATACCATTTCCACATCAAAGACGAAGTAGGAGTGCGAGGAGCTTTTTTGCATGAATCGAAAAATAATAGGCAACAAAGCTAAAAAATGGTACAATGGCGTTGGAACCATTAGTGAAATAACAATGTTTAATTTAATAAAAATATATAATTTTTCTAAAATAATGACCAAACGTGGTTTCTCGCTTACCGAGATGTCTACGGTAATGGTTGTTATCGGCTTTATTGCAGCAAGCGCGTTATCCGTAGCTATAAGTAGCGATTATGCAACGAAGTGGGGCGAAACCGAATCAAAACTTAACCGTATTGAGGAAGCTCTGGCGGGTTATCTTTCTATAAACCACAGGCTACCTTGCCCTGCCAGTGGCACAGCAGGCATCACATCCGCAAGTTTTGGGGTGGAGCAGATAACTGGTATAAACTGTACTGCTGATTTCAATGATGGCGTTGTGGGAAATACAGTATGGGGCGGGGTAGTGCCAGTAGTTACCTTACAGCTTCCTGATGATTTCATGTTCGACGGCTGGGGCAGGAGGATAGATTACGCGGTTAACAACAATTTTGCCAATAACACTACTACTAACCCCGGATGCGCATCATCAGCATGTTTTATAGATAAGGCAGCAGGTACAATAACTGTAAATGATGCATCAGATACTGCCATAGTTACAAATGCCGTATATGTCCTTCTAAGCCATGGTGAAAATGGCCATGGGGCATTTCCAAAGCCCGGAAGCGCTATAACCACAAGGCTTAACGGTTTCCCGGCAGGCAACCCATACAGGGATGCTACGGCTTCTGCGCATGAATTTACCAATGCTAAATCGGATAATAGCGGCACTAACACTACTTATACAGCCACTTTCGTAACGAGGGATTATACCCGCAATGACGACACAACCGCCGCAGCTAGCGCGCGTACATATTTCGATGACCAACTACGCTACCGTACAAAAAGCCAGATAGTAAAAGCTACTGGCGCGGCAATTTATGACTCTGTATGCAGCACCGCTCTTGCTATAGTAAATAATCCTGGCGCAAATGATTGTACCGGAGCGATAGATCATACCCAATGCGAAACTTTTGCTACCGAGATAAACTCAAGATGCTTGCAATAGGAATTTATGTGTAAATTTTTTAAATTCAGAAAGTTCTTAAATACGCAAGGATTCTCACTTGTGGAACTTTCTGTTGTGCTTACTATAATCGGTATAACACTCGCTGGGGCAATTGAACTTGCCACAAATAAAACCGAGGCAGACCGCGTAACAGAAACTAACGCAAGGCTTGATATTATTGAAGAAGCGTTAAAAGTATATGTTATAAATAACCAGCGTTTGCCATGTCCTGCTAATGCCAGCGCCTCACTAAGCCTTGATATTGCAGGAAAAGAGGGCGCATCAGATGCAACTGAATGCGAAATGTCATCTTCTACAACAACAATTGGTGCTAATTATACCAGTGGTGGAATTTATAGCGGCGCAATCCCTACTAAAACCCTTCACATTCCTGATAAAAATATGGCTGATGATTGGGATAGGAGATTTACTTATGTGGTGGATTACCGCTTTGCTAATAATGAAGCAGACACTAACTCTGATTGCGATGGAACAGTAAGCACCATTTGCTTCAAATACACTACCGACGGAGGCATAACAATAAACGATTCTACCGGAGCGGCCCGTACTGCTGTGGCTGTATATACCATTATAAGCCATGGTAAAAACGGCTATGGAGCATTTAATTATACAGGCGGCGTGCAACTTGACCAACCTGCAGCACCTGATGCATCTGAGGTAAGTAACGCAGCCACAAGCAGCGGCACGTTAGATGCAACATTCGTGCAGAAAGACAGCACTACAACTTTTGACGACATAGTGCGCTATAAAGAAAAATCACTGATTATATCCGATGTAAACGGTGTTACCGATTCAACCACATGCTTTGCAGCATACGATGCCTTTACCACTCCAGGCACGCTTACAGACCCATGCCCAGGCGCCACCAGCACAGCTAATTGCTATGCATTGGCTACGCAGATAAATAATTTCTGCCTGCAACCTTAAATTTACCTAGCATAAATAAATTATTTCCATCCTGACATTTTCATGCTAGGCATATTGCCTATATAAAACGGCAGCTTGGAAAGAATGCATCATAACAACATCATTATAAGCTTACTACTCCTGGTGGCGCTGCTCCTTTATGCGGCTAGCTCCCATGCGGCCGCCTGGACTCAAGGAAAGAATATGGGGCAGGCAATCTTAACTTTCAATAACTACCAATCCACGCAGATATTTGATAAAAACAGCAAACGCATTAAATCCAGTAATAATTTCAGCAAATATGAAATTAACCCGTTTTTTGAATATGGCTTAAGCGACAACCTTACAATTGGTGCAAACCCTACACTGCAATACTGGCAGGCAGGTGATTTGGCCGATAACTCAAAAACAGTAACTTTCCGGGGGTGCGGCACTACAAAAGCAATTGATGGCAATAAAGCAAATGGTGAAATTATTGAATCAGAATTTTTTATACGTAAAAAATTACTGGAAATCGGCAATATGGTATTTTCTATGCAGCCGCTTGTTAAAACCCCTTGTGTGCTAATTGTAAATTCAGGTGCAGCAGTTAATTGGAATTCTTATGAAACGGAGTTGCGCGGCCTGATTGGATATGGCTTTAAGTGGAACCAGAAATCACAAGATGGAAAAACATATCCATTCGCGGGGCAATATCATTTTCTAAACCTTGAAGTGGCATACAGGAAATATAACGGAGCTTTATCAGACCAGGTAAGAATTGATGCCACTTCCGGCTTCCGCTTTAATGAAAATATATTGCTGCTGGCACAGGTTTTTTCCTCCATCAGCACCGGCAAAGAAAATATCAGCGCAGATATAACAACGAATGACACGCAAGAAAATATTGATAGGTTCGGCAATGTAAAATTACAGCTTTCCGGAGTGTTACAAACCAGCAAAACCACCTCCGCACAGCTTGGTGTATACACCGAAATAGCAGGGCTAAACTATAGCGCAGGCCAGGGAATGATGATTTCATTATGGAAGGTGTTTTAATGGAATTATTAACAGAATTTTTATTAGATGAATCATTGCTTAACAAAAATGATTTACAGTGGCACGCACGAACAGCACTGCAAGCAGGGCAGCCGCTTGCAGGCTCTATATTAAGGAACAGCAATATAAGTCCTCATACATTATATAAAAAAATTGCAAAATTCGAAGGGCTTGCCTTTGCAGATTTAAGAAAGAACCCTTGCGATAAAGAACTTTTATCGCCTGAAATGCGGGATAAATACCTTAACCTACAAGCCATTCCCTGGAAAAAGAAAAATGATATTACAGTAATTGCCACCAGCGAAATAACGGCTGGTTTAAAAAAATGGGCAAATAAGCAATATAAAGGGAAATATATATTCGCCATCACCACGCCTTTTGATATCAACCATAGCATCAATAGCATTTTCGCTAGCGAAAATGATTTCGAGGCGCGCGAAAAATTATGGCAAATGCGCCCTGAATGCTCGGCCAAGGAACCAATGTCACGTAAGGATATTTATATGTTTATGATAATAATAATCTTAATACTGATAGTGGCGGCAATATACCCCATACCGGCCCTTGCGGTTTCTTTTGTTGTTACTGCATTTTTCTATAACATGACCATCCTGTTTAAAAGCATTTTGCTTATAATCGGGCATATTGCAGCAAAGGAGGCTGAGAAAAACAGCATTGCCCTTGATGTAAAAGACAAGGATTTACCTGTTTATACTATTTTAGTGCCGCTTTATAAGGAAGAAAGAACCCTGGATAAACTTACCTCATCCATCATGGCGCTTGATTACCCGAAATCCAAACTTGATGTAAAATTAATCGTGGAAGCCGATGACGAGATGACCATAAACGCCATTAAGGAACTGCGCCCCAGCCGAATTTTTGAAATGATAATTGTGCCATACTCCCTTCCTCGCACTAAACCCAAAGCCTGTAATTATGCTTTGCGTTTTGCACGCGGGGAATATGTAACTATTTATGATGCGGAGGATATCCCCGACCCCGACCAGCTTAAAAAAGTATTATATAAATTCAAGCATTCCCCAAAAAACCTTGTATGTGTGCAGGCACGCCTGAATTATTTTAACAGGTCTGAAAACCTACTCACCCGCATGTTTGCAATTGAATATTCAATATTATTTGATTTTATGCTGTTTGGTCTGGAGAAAGTAAACATCCCGATTCCCCTGGGCGGCACCAGCAACCATTTCCGCACGGAAATGCTCCGCGAGCTATATGGCTGGGACCCTTATAATGTAACCGAAGATGCAGATTTGGGCCTGCGCATTTCCCAAAATGGCTGGAAGTGCGGCATTATCTGGTCACTTACCAAAGAAGAAGCGCCAATATCGCTATGGGCATGGATAAAACAGCGCACTCGCTGGATTAAAGGGCATATGCAAACTTACCTGGTGCATATGCGAAGCCCCATTTCATTATATAAAAAACTTGGGTTTGTAAGTTTTATGGGAATGCAGTTCTTCCTTGGCGCATCAACTATAATATTTCTTATAAGCCCGGTTATGTGGCTGGTATGGGGATTATTTATGTCAGGGATTGTAAGGCTTGATGTGGATATCCCGGCATGGTTTGATGCCATGTTAGATTTAAGCGTAACCGGGCTTTTCATTGGAATATTCCTGCAAATAATTTTTGCCGTATCAGCAATCTTAAAAAATAACTGGAAAGACATGCAGCCATACAGCCTGGTTTTTCCATTTTATTGGGTCTTGCATTCAATTGCCAGCTTCCGTGCTTTATGGCAACTGATAAAATGCCCGCATTACTGGGAAAAAACCACCCATGGGGTTAGCAAATTTGCAAAGGGTGGGTAAGCTATAGTAACTCCACTTAATAACCACTCATACACCCAAATTGCGAATATGGCACGTTTTCCCGCCTGCGCGCACTACTGTCCGGGGCAACGTAACACATTCCATGATGACGTTTAAGTTGATAAAGGTCAAATACAGCAGCATTAGTCCATGCTCTACTTGTAAATATAACTGTATTCCAGCAAAACATTTTAAGGAGAGGAAAATGCAAAATACCCTTGTAAAAGATATAATGACTGCGGATTTAAAACTTATTAGTGAAGATGCTTCTTTAGAAGAAGCCGCAGCCAAAATGCAAAAAATAGATAGCGGCGTTTTACCAGTAGGGGAAGAGGGTAATATAAAAGGTATTATTACCGACAGGGATATAATAATACGCGCTATTGCAAATGGAACTAATCCTTCTCAGGCGCGCGTTTCCGATTACATGACAACAAAAATATATAGCTGCAAGGATACCGACACATTAAATGACGCCGCCGACCAGATGCGCAAAAACCACGTAAGCCGCCTTATCGTTAAGGATAAACAGGGTAATGTAGCTGGTATTCTATCTTTTGGCTGCATATTAAGGAAAAATGCAAACACCAATGAAATTGCTGAGGTTGTAGCACATGCAACAGGGAAGAAGTTAGCAAGCTAGGTGAAATAGTGCTCGTCATTCCCCGAGTTTTTTCTTCAAAAACTATAGGGGAATCCAGTTCTAAATCTGGATGGCCCTATAGTTTGCAAGCGCAAACTCTGGCCATGACGAAATGGGAATTTCTTAAGTAAAACTACTATAGCACTTACGGTGCAACTCATTGCATCTGTTTTCCCCACGTAAATCCAGCATAAATAATCAATAATGTCCGATAAGGATTTGGTCTAACTCCCTCTCCCTCTAGGGAGAGGGAAATTCACAGTTCCATCCCTAAATCTCCATAACCAGGCCGCGTAATGAAAGAAAATTACCCCAACGAACAGCAATATAGCGATAAATATCTAGCCAAAGACCAGCAGATACATATTCCCATTGAAGAAGTTATACTAGAAGGGAACCTTACTATCCCCAAAAATGCAAAAGGCGTAGTAATATTTGCCCATGGTAGCGGTAGCAGCCGTTACAGCCCACGCAACCGCTTCGTATCTACAATCCTTAATGAAGATGGCCTGGCCACCCTGCTTATTGACTTGCTTTCCACAAAAGAAGAAGCCGTAGACCTGGATACAAAAAAGCTGAGGTTTAATATACCGATGCTGGCAGAAAGGCTTGTTGCAATAACCGCTTGGGCCATGGAAGACCCGCAAATTAAAGGGCTTAATATTGGTTACTTTGGCTCCAGCACGGGCGGGGGTGCGGCTATTCTGGCCGCGGTAAAAACCGCATCTATAAAAGCAATCGTATCACGCGGCGGAAGACCGGATTTAGCCGGGGAGGAATCCCTATCACAAATCCAGGCACCCACATTGCTAATTGTTGGCGAGCGCGATACACAGGTACTTGCGCTTAACAGGCAATCATTAAAATACTTAAACAAAAAATCCGCACTGGAAATTATCCCCAACGCCACACACTTGTTTGAAGAGGCTGGTACATTAGAAGACGTGGCAGGGCTTGCGTCATCATGGTTCACAAAATATCTGGAGTAACATAATGTATAGATTTACTGATAGGAAAGAGGCGGGTAAAAAACTGGCTGAAGCCTTGGCTGAATATGCGGGAAGAACAGACTTAATGTTACTGGCATTGCCACGTGGTGGCGTGCCGGTTGCCCATGAAATAGCCACGGCACTGTCGCTCCGACTTGATGTATTACTGGTACGTAAACTTGGCGTGCCTGGCCACGAAGAGCTGGCGATGGGCGCTATTGCATGGGACCATATCTATTTTATAAACCATGCTATAGTAGAGCAATTTGGCATTACCACCACTGCAATTTATAGCGTAATGGTAAATGAACAGGCTGAACTGGGCAGGCGCAATAAATTATACCGTAATAACCTTCCGCCCCCACAGATAGAGGGTAAAACAATTATAGTTGTAGATGATGGCCTTGCAACAGGAGCAACCATGCGCGTTGCCATTGCAGTGTTACAGCATATGAAAGCTAAGCATATTATAGCAGCAATTCCGGTGGGGCCAGCAGAAACTTGCATGGAACTGGAAGCTGATATAGACGAAGTGGTTTGTTTATACACCCCGGAACCTTTTTACGGGGTTGGGCAATGGTATAATGATTTTTCACAAACCAGCGATGAAGAAGTGCTGGAAATATTGGGTTTCCATTATAGCCACCAATATGGGAAAGCCGGGTATAAAAAACAAGGATAAAATGACACCAACTTTTCCATGGAAAGTAGCATCCCAATATATCCTGGTAACAAATAAGAAATTTCAGTTATAGTTCTATAATCTGTAAAGCTATTGCTTCCATTTTTATAAATTCCTGATTAATATACAGGCAATTATATTATGGAAGCAACTATGCAAAACGCTACTGATTTTACTAAAAAATGGCTAATCCTGGCGGTTTGCGCCCTTGCAGGTGCTGGCATTTATTCACTGCCCCCCGTTTTATTCCGCGGGCCTTTTTTCAAGGACATCCTACCTGTTGAAGCTATATTCGCCAGTTCCCTGGTTATACATGTGGATCTTTCTGTTTTGGTTTGGATGCTTGCCATTGGTGGCATGCTATGGAGCAGTTTTTCAAGCCAAAAGTGCCATCAATTTTATAAATATGCTTTTTATACTGCTGCTGCAGGTATGGCATTCATGGCAATCTCGCCACTTACCGGAAATTTAAACCCGCTTAAAAATAATTACATCCCAGTATTACAAAACCCGGCATTTTTTATAGGTCTTGGGTTGTTTGCAAGTGGAATGATTTTACAAATGTTGCTAAGCATATATTTTTATTTTTTCCAGGCGGATAAGGATTCTTCAGCAGATACAACACAAATCAGGTTCGGCCTTAATATTGCAGCTATAATAGCCGTAATCACTGCAATATGTTTTATAATCGCAGGAGTAAAAGTTCCTGCATTTGACTATGACGACCCGCAATCTTTCTATGAATTCATCTTCTGGGGCGGCGGGCATATATTACAGGTGGTTTATACTACATTACTTATTTGCGCATGGTTTATATTGCTTAGTGCCAGCGGTTATAAAAACCCGCTCCCACAAAAATTTATATATATTTTATTTGGTATAAACCTTGCTGTGTGCCTGCCTGCACCATTCTTTTATTTATCTGAAAACAGCACTTCGTTATTTGCCGCCCATATGCGTTATTTTATGGGTATTTCCCCGCTTATTGCAGGTGTTGCGGTGCTTTGTTCCCTAACTGTCAGGAAGAAAAATGACCCTCACCCTAGCCCTCTCCCAGAGGGAGAGGGAACTTTACAGAGCTTCCTCATCCTTTCCATATTCCTGTTCGGCTATGGCGGCTTTCTTGCCTATATGATAAAAGGCACTAATGTAATTATACCTGCACATTATCATGGCTCAATCGTTGGCATCACCCTTGCTTTTATGGGGCTGGTATATCACTATTTGCCGAAGGTTGGCTTCCAATTCCCGATCAGCCGCGCAGCTAAGCTTCAGCCATATATATATGGAATCGGGCAGGCAATGCACATAACCGGCCTTGCTGTAATGGGCGGCTATGGCGCACTTCGGAAAGATGCTGCAAGCAGCCAAAATATTGATACCATACTTGGTAAGGCATTGTTTTTCAGTGGTGGCAGCTTGGCTATACTTGGTGGGTTAATGTTTGTTGTTGTTGTGTTTAGGGCTATGCGGAAGAAAGCGTAAAGCCTTATACGGAAAATTATTGTCGAACAAAGGTTTTACATAAAGCCATTCTTTCTGCAAATGAAGTTGACCTTTGATTGCTTGATAAAGCACTATATAAAGGCCCTTCAGGAGCTCGTGGCGGTATTGGTATTTGTTGGCCCACAACTTCTTCTTCACCTCTTGAATTTATTATTACATCAAAAGCGTCGCTTCTCTGTCGTCCCGTATGTTTATTTATGGAAGTATCATCTCCATTAGGCATCATCTCTCTCCAACATCAATTAATACTTAACTGTTGCTATAGTCACATAAAATCAAAGAAGATCAAGTAATTTTTACATAACTATATTTTCAGCAATTGCCTTAAAATACTTGTTATCAATTTACTGATGCGCCAAACCAATTTTAACTCTTAACAAACGCAATTAATTGTATTAGATTGCAGCTCCATCACATAATTTTTAAAGTAGTTTATGAAATATAAAAGAATCCTGCTAAAAGTATCTGGCGAATCACTAATGGGCGGAAGGCAGTTTGGCCATGATCCTGAAACTATTGAGCGCATCTGCCGCGATATAAAAGAAGTACATGATGCGGGCTCGGAAGTGTGCCTGGTAGTTGGCGGCGGCAATATTTTCCGTGGGGTTTCCGCAGCAGCAAGCGGCATGGAACGCGCAGGTGCTGATTATATGGGAATGCTTGCAACCGTTATCAACGCACTTGCGCTGCAAAACACCTTAGAGAAAATGGACGTGCAAAGCCGCGTGCTTTCCGCAATTCCAATGCAAAGTGTTTGCGAGCCTTACATAAGGCGCCGCGCATCACGCCACATGGAAAAGAAACGAGTGGTGATATTCGCAGCAGGAACTGGCAATCCATTCTTTACAACTGATACCGCTGCGGCGCTCCGCGCGGTAGAGATGGGCTGCGATGCCATATTTAAAGGCACACAAGTAGATGGCGTATATAGCGCCGATCCCAAAAAGGATAAAACAGCTACACATTTTGCAAGCATAACCTATAAGGAAGTTTTAACAAACGACCTTGCTGTTATGGATGCCTCAGCAATTTCACTTGCCAGGGAGAATAAAATACCAATAGTAGTATTTTCTATCCAGGAAAAAGGATCTTTTTTAAAAACCGCCAAAGGTGAAGGGTGCTTCACCATAATTAAGGAGTAAGTAACTATGCCAGATAATATTATAAGTGATTTAAAAAGACGTATGGAAGGCGCCCTTGCTGCATTCCATAATGAACTGAAGGGATTGCGTACTGGCCGCGCCAGCCCTTCCCTGCTTGAACATATAGTAGTTGAAGCTTACGGCAGCAAAATGCCTATTAACCAGGTTGCAACCGTAAGCGCGCCAGAAGCGCGTATGCTTAGCGTGCAGGTGTGGGACAAAGGCTTGGCATCATCTGTAGAAAAAGCCATTGCCAATGCAGGGCTTGGTCTTAACCCTGCAACTGACGGAACTTTGGTGCGCGTGCCGATTCCTAATCTTTCTGAAGAAAGACGACGCGAACTTGTAAAAGTTGCCCACCAATATGGTGAAAAAACCCGCGTATCTATCCGTAACGTAAGGCGTGATGGTATGGATGCAATAAAGAAACTTGAAAAAGATAAGCATATTTCGGAAGACGAAGTGCATAACCGCTCTGATGAAATACAGAAACTTACCGATGGCTTCATAAAACAGGTTGATGATATTCTGGTTGTGAAAGAAAAGGATATAATTGAAGGATAGAAGAATATTTAAGATTAAAGATTGTAGATTTAAGATTTATTTAACTCTACAATCTTAAAATCTAAAATCTAAAATTTTAAATCTAAAATATATGCCTAGGCCAGCCCCAACATCATCCCTCCCCACCCATATCGCCATCATCATGGATGGAAATGGCCGCTGGGCGAAGCAGCGCGGCTTGCCTCGTGTTGCAGGCCATAAGAAAGGCGCGGATAGTGTGCGCGAGGTTATAGAATCTTCCGTTCAAATTGGCATAAAATATTTAACCCTATACGCTTTTTCCTCTGAAAACTGGCGCCGCCCTGCTGAAGAAATTGATGGGCTAATGGAGCTTTTAAGCTTTTACTTAAAAAAAGAAATAAATGCCTTACATAAAAACGGTGTAAGATTAAATTTTATTGGCGATAGGGAAAAACTAAACCTAGATATCGCTAAGAAATTACTGGAAGCGGAAGAACTTACTAAAAACAACTCCACATTATTGCTAACTATTGCACTCAGTTATGGCAGCAGACAGGAAATGGTGCGCGCTACAACTCTTATCGCCAAAGAAATTAGTGACGGAAACCTCACAGCTTTGGAAATTAATGAGCAATCTTTCGTCAAATATCTTTATACTATAGACATACCAGACCCGGATTTGCTAATAAGGACTGGTGGGGAACAACGCTTGAGTAATTTTTTACTTTGGCAATCTGCATATGCTGAGTTATACTTTACTGATACATTGTGGCCTGATTTTCATAAACATAACCTTGAACAAGCGATTGTTGAATTTAGCCAGAGGGAAAGACGATATGGAACTTCCTAAAATATCTGAAGACTTACAAAAAAGGGTAATCTCAGCGGGCATACTTGCACCGATTGTGTTACTTATTATCTTTACAGGCGGCAGCGCTTATAACACACTTATTGTCGCGGTGGCTGTAATAATGAGTTTTGAATGGCAGGGCATTATAAATTCCGGTCATAAGGAACTAACTTTAAAAACCAGGCGAAAATGGAATGTTACAGGAATTGCTTATGTAACCATTTTTGCATCATCCCTTATTTACCTAAGGGGCCTTGAAAACGGCACCAGCATAGTGCTTTTAATGCTGCTTTTAGTGTGGGCAACTGATATTGCTGCATATTTTACCGGGCGCATTCTGAAAGGCCCTAAAATATGTACAAAAATCAGCCCTAACAAAACCTGGTCAGGGCTTTTAGGCGGCATGGTAGCGGCAGGATTTATTGGCGCTTTTGCATCTATTTTTATGGATGCAGAATTTTTTACATTTTTTAAAATGACCCTGCTAGGCATGTTGTTTGCTGTGATTTCACAAGTTGGTGATTTCTTTGAATCCTGGGTAAAGCGACAATTTAATGTAAAGGATAGCGGCACTTTAATTCCGGGCCACGGAGGATTAATGGATAGGCTGGATGGTTTTACCACTGTTGCCCCGGTATTTGTGTTATTTACTCTCTTGAATTAATATGCACAGCATCACCATCCTAGGCTCTACCGGCTCAATCGGCATGAATACCGTTAAGGTATTAGAATCCCATAGAAACAACTTCAAAGTAGAAGCGCTCGTTGCAGGTTCAAATGTGCAGGCGCTTGCGCGCCAGGCAAGGCAGTTAAACGCCAGCCTTGCCGTTATATCAAACAAATCCCTGTATAATGAATTAAAAGCCGAACTTTCCGGCAGTAATATAAAAGTGGAAGCGGGCAGCGATGCTGTGGTTGAAGCTGCAAAATTGCCAAGCGATATTGTTATGTCGGCAATAGTAGGTGCTGCAGGGCTTGCCCCCACAATGGCCGCTCTATCACGCGGCGCACGCGTTGCCCTTGCCAATAAAGAATGCCTTGTTTGCGCGGGCAGCATAATGACAGATGTTGCAAAAGCATCAGGCGCCACAATCATTCCGGTTGATTCAGAACATAGCGCCATCTTCCAGGTTTTTGACTTTGAACAACCCCAGAATGTTGAAAAAATCATTCTAACCGCCTCAGGCGGCCCTTTCCGCAACATGACGTTCGAGCAAATGCGCGTTGCCACACCAGCCCAGGCAATTGCACACCCTAACTGGAGCATGGGCGAAAAAATTTCTGTAGATTCCGCTACCATGATGAATAAAGGGCTGGAAGTAATTGAAGCCTACCACCTGTTTCCAGTTACGCCTAACCAGATTGAAGTGGTGGTACACCCGGAATCTGTAGTACATAGCTTTGTAGAATATATTGATGGCTCAGTGCTTGCCCAGCTTGGCACACCCGATATGTGCACCCCAATTTCCCTTGCGCTGGCATGGCCCGGACGCCTTCCACTATCGCATAATAAATTAAACCTGGCCGAAATTGGCAAATTAACTTTCAATAAAATAGAAACAGACCGCTTCCCGGCAATTGATTTATGCTATGCCGCCATGAATAAAGGCGGCAACACCGCAGCAATTTTAAGCACCGCCAATGAAATAGCCGTTGCCGCATTTTTACAAGAAAAAATCGGATTCCTTGATATTGTTGATATAGTTGAAAAAACTATTTCTAAAATTAAGCATAGCCCCCTTACCTCTATTGAGCAGGTGATATCTACTATAAAAGAAGCTGAAGAAGTGGCCCTTGGGTTGGTATAATTGATTGCATGTTTTACATCCGGCTGTATTATCGGCATATTATAGGCTCTAATATCAATTGGAGGTTCCAATAAAACACCTTCGCAAGGGAGTTTGAAAATATGAGTAGAGACAAAGGAGGCTTTTATTTCATTGCCACAATTCTGGATATAAAAATAGAACTGCCTATAGATGTCACGCCCACCATACGATTAGAAAGGGCGACGGACTCCCAAGTTGATGTTATATCTAAGTCATTAGAATTAGATATGCGAGCTTACTACGAAGAAGATTGCATAAAGAAAAACACAACTTCAAGCAGTTATAGATTTGTGCCGCTACCGAAAGAAAAATGGCGATATTATATTATAAGTTTTAGTGGCGGTAATTGTGACACTCACTTCTTGTTTTCAATTGCGGATATCGTTTCTCCACACCTAAAGTCTTTCTTGCATTACCATACAGTAGAAGAATTTGGTGTTGGTGAGATTACTGGCTGGGCAAGCGATGCATATGGAGCAACGGCATTTAGCCAACAACGTTTAAGAAACTATATTCCAAAAATCTTTAACCAAAAGTCTTTGGAGGATCTTCAAAGGTTATTTAAGAAGTACAATGCCTTAGACAAGAATAAGCATGAAGGAATTTTGCGTGCCATTGATTTCAATACCAACTTACAAAGGTTGCCTAAATTGACCAATCTGCCTGTATTGGGTTTTTTTGTAATAATCGAAATGCTACTTACGCATAATCCTAATGATAGGGAAATAGGCGATTCACTAACGCACCAAATAAAAACTAAAATTGCTTTTCTCTCTCCACGCCTAGATACACCATTAAATTATTTATTGTTTGATAGCGAAATTCCACCAGACAAAATTTGGGGTGCTCTTTACGAATATCGAAGTTGCATTGCTCATGGGAACCATATTGATTTTACAAAGGGCAAACTAAAGATTCTAAGAAATTCTGATACAGCATTTGAATTTCTAAATGCTGCAACCAGGGCTTTATTGGTTCACGCAATAATCGAGCCTGATGTCATAAATGGATTAAAACCTATATAATTATAGAAAAGTAAATCTAACTTTTTCTATATGCCAGCATTCTTATACCATTATAAATAAGCCCAATTCTGGGCATAAATAAGCATGAATTTGATAATTATCGTATTATTTATTACGAAAACTCATGGACGCTTTTCCATTCCGGCAAAACGTAATCTGCAATAATAGCTTTACATAACTTCAATGTGGGTTGCGGGGATTATGCAAGGCTTGATGTGGCACGCTTAACCCTATAATCCATGTTTCTGGAACCACAATTCCAGCAAGCCAATCTGCCATAATTTTGAAGATCCATTTGGAGTTAAATGTTTTTCTGGATTTTCAAGCAGTGTGTTAATTTCCGTTAAATTAAAAATACCTCGATTTTTTACATTATTTGTTGAAAGAACTTCATGCATAAGTTCTAACGAGCTTCCTTGCAGATATTTCAGCGCGGGTACGGGGAAATATCCTTTCGGGCGGTCAATTATTTCCTGTGGTAAAAGTTGCCTTGCAAGCTGTTTAATCATATATTTCCCACCGTCTTGCAATTTATATTTAAGCGGCATGGATGTGGCGAGTGAGATTATTTCCTCATCAAGGAATGGAACTCTTGCTTCAAGGCTTGCAGACATTGTCATATTATCAACTCTGCCAAGAGGCCCATTGGCTAATGCAAATGTACTTTCATACGCAAGTAAATTATCTAATGGATTTGGTGAGCCATTCTGCTCACATAAATCAACCAGGAAATCCTCATGGTTATTTTCCGAATGATACTCGTATGTAACAAGGCTTTTATATTCTGCCAAAGAACGGTCTATAACTTTATCCGAAATTATCTTAGCAGATTCATTTGCAGAAAATTCGCCGGAAGGACAATCCTGGAACCAGTTATATCCTGCAAAAATTTCATCTGCACCCTGGCCTGAAAGCGCTACTTTTACATTTCTTGCCACTTCCTTAGAAAGAAGATAAAAACCAATATTATCATGGCTTGTCATCGGCTCAGACATTGCAGAAACGCATTTATCCAATGAATCGGCAAGTTGCTTGTTAGAAATAAACATCTGGTGATGCTTTGTGCCAAAATGATTGGCAACAATATCTGAATAGTAAAATTCATCACCTATTTCGCCATTTGCGCTTTCAAACCCAATTGAAAAAGTTCTGATCTTCTGGCCATGAATTTGCGAAGCAAGTGCAACAAGCAGTGATGAATCGAGTCCGCCGGAAAGTAGAACCCCAACAGGAACATCAGCTGCAAGCTGCCGGTTAGTAGCAAGCATTAATGCCTCGCGGCTGGATTCAAGCCATTCACTTTCATTAAGTGAATGATTTGCTTCTGACTCATTAAAACGAAGGCTCCAATAACGGGATTGTTCTTTTTTGCCATCTGGATGCACTGTCATTATAGAGCCGGGAAGTAATTTTTTTATACCCGATATAATCGTAAGCGGCTCCGGTACTGCATGGAATGTCAGGTAATGATGCAAGGCATTTTTATCAATAGATTTATCAATACCTTCAAATTCCAATAAAGCGGGGAGTGTCGAAGCAAACTTGAACCCACTTGATGTATTGGCGTAATATAGTGGTTTAATGCCCATACGGTCACGGGCGAGAGTTAATTTGCCGGTTTCACGTTCCCAAATTGCAAATGCAAACATTCCGTGCAGCCGCGATATACATTCACTCCCCCATGCATGATAAGCTTTCAGCAACACTTCCGTGTCGCTATTTGAGATAAAACTATATCCCTTTGATTCAAGCTCGGCACGGAGTTCCTGGAAATTGTAAATAGCGCCGTTAAAAACCAGGGCAAGACCCAATACATGATCTACCATCGGCTGCGCCGCACGATCGGTAAGATCAAATATTTTCAAGCGCCTATGTGCCAGTGCAAGGTTATCCAGGTGATATATCCCACCACCATCAGGCCCACGCGTTCTCTGTTTAAGGTTAGCGTTTTCTAAATTGGATAATTGTATATTTTTTTCTTTAAATTGATATTCCCCGGCTATACCGCACATAGTGTTTTTCCTTTTAAAGATTAAGTTTTTCTATATTGATTTTACCGTTATGAATTGTTGCAAATGAGCCGACAGGCATTTCTGTCCAGTGCTCCATAGATTGGTCAAGTGGCTCAGATACCACAACAACACTTTGATTTGGAACAATATCGCTAGCTTCATTTATTTCCTTCATGCAATCCGCATGTGTTGAATAATACTGGCTATGGACAAATACCCCGGATGAGTAACGTATGGTATAAAGTGAATTGCCGTCACTTACCGCACATGACATTGCCAGTTCAAAAGGCACGTCATTTTTAGCACATAATTTTTTTACATATATTATCACTTTTTCCAAAGCGGCCTTGGGATTATTTTGCAATCCGTAAGTAAGCGCCAGCAGGAAAAGGGTTTCGCTATCTGTTGTGCCTTTAAGATAACTATAAAATTCATCGGTTATTTCTAATTGCAAATCCCTTTTAAGAGCATCGAAATGTTTTAAAAAGCCATTATGCTGGAAAATCCAGTTCTTATATTTAAATGGATGGGAATTGGTGCGTTGTATTGAGCCAGTTGAGGCCGCCCGCACATGCGCCATAAAGATACGTGCCTGAATTTGCGCGCATATTTCATTGATATTTTCATTAGACCAGGCAGGTTCCGCAGTTTTAAATAAACCGGGTTCATTCTTGTTCATGTACCAGCCAAGGCCGAAGCCATCACCATTTGTAGATAATATACTGCCGTCCAGGTGCAAAGAAAATTTAGCGTGCAGGCTTTGCTCTACCAGAGAATATGCTGGTTTTGTTACAAGAGTATCTACATAAATTGCCTTACCGATATATGCAATCCATCTACACATAATAATATTTCCAGTTTTGCCAGGTTATACTCATTCTGATTCAAACCGCCGATTAGAATCAAGTATTTTTTATTATAGGGAAAAGTTAAATCCGCAGAATAGTGGCTCTATTTCAAGGATTTAATTTTTCTATATAATAAATCAAAGACGAAGTATTATAATCGGCAGTTTGAAACAGAATGAGTATATTTATGTCATTTGAATTTTTACACCTTAACCTTAGTTTGGATTCCTAACATTTGCAATTTAACTTTTACTTTTTTTAGTTTCTTCTGCGTTTGCACCGGTAATTAATGCATGTAGTATACCAATTATTGTATAATCGGCAATTGTGCTTATAATGCGTAAAAAGTAACAAATAACCGGCTTAGTTTGTCGATGTTTATATTTCAAATAATGGTTTAGAATGCTTACTATCCATACTATCATAACCCTGGTAGCTGTTTTTGTGCTATTTGTATTGTTTGCAAAGCAGGTTCTGGAAACCGAGCTACTGGCACTTGGTGCTGTCGCGTTATTTCTGGTATCGGGAATTCTTTCCACACAGGATTTATTATCCGTATTCAGCAACCCGGCAGCCATGACGGTTGCCTCTATGTTCATTTTAAGCGCCTCTTTAGAGAAAACCGGAGTTATCGACCAGCTAGCTAAAAAACTAATGGCACTTGCTAAAATTAATAATAACCTTGCGATTGGCGCTGTATTTTTAGCAGTTTTCATATCATCATTTTTTATTAATAACACTTCAGTCGTGCTTATATTAATTCCGGTGCTAATTACACTGGCGCATAACCTATCCCTTTCGGCATCGAAATTATTGATACCGCTTTCATATATATCTATCCTGGGCGGAACATGCACACTTATTGGAACCTCAACTAACCTGCTTGTAGATGGAGTTGCGCAAGGTATGGGTGTCCAGCCGTTCAAAATGTTTGATATTTTTGTTCCAGGGGTGATAATGGCTTCAATCGGGGCAATATATTTGCTTACAATGGGAAGGAAACTACTACCAAACAGGCAATCACTTTCTGAACTTTTTGACAATAGCGTAAAGCGTAAGTACCTCACGCAGATATATATAAATAAACGATCTTCTTTTATCGGTAAAAGCCTGCAGGAATGCAAATTCACAAAAGAAAATGGCTGCGAAATAGTGCAGATAATCCGAAAAAGTAATGATAAACAAAAGGGGCGTATCAAGAAATTCCTTAACCAGAAGGATATTGCCATGCTGTTTAGAAAAAAGATTAATCCTAAAGAAGTGGCTACTGATATAGATTTAAATACTATTTTGAAAATGGGTGACAGGCTGGTTATGATGACAAGCCAGAGGCAAGTGCTGGCGCATGATGAAAATAAGTCAAAATCACGCGTGGAAAATGTGGAATATGACCAGACAATCACAATGGAAGGGATTGTTGCTCCGGATTCCCATTTTGCCGGAAGATTTATCCATGAGCTGAAATTAAAGGAAATGTACAATATTTATATATTGGGTATACACCGCCAAAGTGGAAATATCAGTACAGACTTTGATTATATCAAACTGGCAGTTGGTGATACAATCCTTCTAAAAGGCCGTGAATCAGAACTTAAAAAAATATTCGATAATGATGAATTATTAAACCTTAGCAAACCAACGCATGAGCCCTATAAATATAAAAAAGCCCCAATAGTTATTGCCGCAATTATCTTCGCTATATTTGCCGCCACATTTGATATAATGCCGATTGCTGGAACAGCCTTTATTGCAGCGATAATTGTTGTATTAACCGGCTGTATTACTACCAAGAATGCTTATAAAGCCTTGCATGGGGAAGTGCTGCTCCTTATATACGCAATGCTTGCAATAAGTATTGCAATGGACAAAACCGGAGCATTGCAGTTACTGGTTAATGGTATAATGTCTGTTGTCGGTGATATGCCGCCTTGGGTGGCACTATCAGTTATATACTTTATCACTTCGGCACTTACGGAAGTATTCAGCAATAATGCCTCTGCTGTGATGGTAACACCTATAGCAATTGGCCTGGCAAACCAGTTAGGGGTAGACCCGCAAGCCTTTGCCGCTACCATTATGTTCGCTGCGAGTGCAAGCTTTGCAACGCCTATAGGTTATCAAACCAATACCCTGGTATTTAATGCCGGAGGATATAAATTCAAGGACTTTATAAAAGTTGGGTTACCAATGAATATAATCCTATGGATAGCAGCTTCCATAATAATTCCATGGTATTGGGAATTTTAGTTGGGTATGCAGGGTAGATGCAGTTCGAAAGTATGCAACAGGGTTAATCGCTGCAAAGGCACATAACACTTCTTATAAGTTGTTGTATAATAGGGTCTATAGTTGATTTCAAAAACCAAAAAACAATCATAGTTTGAATGAAATTTTGGTGATCAATAAACGGCAATTATTACTACTATGCTTTCCCTTTACAACTAAGCCACAAAAGCATAATCCACAGCATCATTAAAATTTGTTATTCTTAACTGCCCCAAGAGCGCCCCATGAAATCATTTTGGAAATTTATAAACAGGCGGAAAGTGGCTGTTTTATTGGTGCTATAAGCAGATACATGCCTTCAGTATCAGCAAGCTTATATGGCTTGTCTTTGGCTTTGGCATTACGGATTGTGGCATCTGTTAAGGGCGTGGGGGTTCCTTTTGCAAATATTAAATCTAGAACCCCCAAGAAAACCCCCAGATTTCAATGGACGTTGCTAAACTTCCTTAGACATATAATAGCTGGATTTCATTGATTTTCAAGGACTTTGTGGACTTTTCTGAATGTCCTTGGAATGATTTTTGGTGCCCACGGCCGGAATCGAACCGGCATGACCATAAGGTCGAGGGATTTTAAGTCCCTTGCGTCTACCAGTTCCGCCACGTGGGCACACGAGAGGTAATTTTGGAAGACGCGGCAAATTAGCCTGTATCGAACTTTTAGGCAAGAATAAAAATTCAAAAACACAACATATGTATAATTTATATATTATGGGAAATAAAAATTGTTCTATAATTGCTATTTAAATAGCTTTAAATTATATAATTTTGACAAAGAAATAGCCTATTATTGGGGCTTGGATAATAATATTATTATAAATAACCGCCATGTATAAAATATCCACAACAGCAAGAACCAAAGAAGAAGAGAAATATATTTTATATGGGCTTATAGCTATTATATGCCTTGCGCCGCTGCCTTTGGGCAGTAACAGGCCAATTCCTCTTGCGGTTATCAACATTTTTATCGGCATACTTAGTATTTACTGGGGCGTATTTGCAAGTAAGAACCGGGCTTTTGTGCGCGTATCAATTGGATATATAAAAATCCCGGCTATTTTAACCACATGTGTATTGCTATGGGCAATTTTTCAGGCGATGGCGTTTAATATTCCGGCTATTGCGAATGATTTCTGGAAACCTGCACAGGGCAATATAAAAAGCTCTATAAGCATAAGCCCGCGTGAGTCATGGATAGATATATATAAAATACTCGCATATAGCGTTATATTCTGGCTTACCTTGCAAATCGCCAGAAGCACAAAAAATGCTCAAAAGATATTCCTGGCAATTTCTTTTTCCGGGGCTGTTTATGCAATTTATGGCCTTATGGTAATGGCGCTGGGCAGCGAAAAAGTATTATGGTTTGATAAACCCATGTATCTTTATTCCCTTACAAGCACATTCATAAACCGCAATAATTACGCAACTTATGCTGGGATAACCCTTATAATTTCCATAGCTGTTTTCTTGAATAAATTATTTGAGAATACTAATCATTTAAAGGGCAGGGAATTTTATAAGCATATAATAAGGAATATATTTACATCCGCCTTACTGCCGCTTGGTATTGTATTTATTATTTTATCAGCCTTGGTAAGGACTGATTCGCGCGCGGGTATTGTTTCGTCTGCGCTTGGTGTGCTGGTTTTTATTTCTTTGAGTATCTTTACAGGCAATATGAAAAAACACCGCAATATATTAGCGGCAATATCTATACTTATTATGGCTGTGGTTTCACTGGTATTTATAGCCGGTGGGGTTGAAACTATTGAGCGTTTCAGCCAGATTGGGAATGATACTCAAATAAGGGCAAAAATATACGGTATAACACTTAAAGCTATTGCAGATTTTCCTTTAACAGGCACTGGCCTTGGCGGTTTTACCGATATTTTCAGCGCCTACAGGGATGATTCCTTGGGCGTGGAATTTAATTCCATTGTAGACCATGCCCATAATTCTTACCTGGAATTAATGCTGGAACTTGGCATACCTGCCGCAATAATGGTTATAGCCGCAATGTTTATAATCTGGATGAAATGCTTATCAGGAGTGAGGGAGCGCAAACAAAATAATTATATTCCTGCAATTGCAGTAAGCACCGCTATTTTAGTTGCCACCCATGCGCTTTTTGATTTCAGTGCGCAAATTCCTGCGGTTGCGCTGATTTTTATAGTTTTGCTCGCAATTGGTATTGCACAAAGCTGGTCGCGAAAAGTAGATATTAGCGATGCCGGGGATGATATAATAATCCGCCCATTATATTACTGTATCGCCACTAAAGCATCTATTGCCCTTGGGATTATATTGGTTTTTGGCGGGGCATGGCAATCATATTTATATTTTGCAAAAAACGATGCTTATGATTTTAAGGAAAACGCCATTGCAAAAATTGAGCTTGCTAGAACGCAAGGGGTATTAACCGATAAAGGCATAGAATTACTAAAAGATGCTGAGAAAGATTTGCAAGAAAGCATAAGGCAAAAACCGGTAAATGCTTATGGCTGGGCGTATCTTGCTTATGTAAGGTTATTAAATGGAGAAGACAGGCAAGAGGTAAGCAGGCTACTTGCAGCCTCTATTTCCAATGGGTTTTATGAGCCACGCCTGCTATTTTTACGTATTAAGCTTATCCCTATTGTATGGGCATCGGCAAGTGAAGATGAAAAGACTATTTTTGCCAACCAGATAAAACAGGCCTGGCAGTGGGATAATAAAAAAACAATGCAAGTGATGGGAGCGCCGCTGGCAAAGAGCATACTTCTTGAGCAATTGCTAACCATGCCAGAAGCCAAACAGCATATCGAAAAGTTTAAAGTTCTTGAAGTGGGTGTGAAGACTTAAGGCCTATAGTTGAATTGCAACATAGCGTATTATCACTCTATCCCTTACCACCAGACAGATTTAAATTACCCGTCATTGCCTTAGTTTTTTCTTCAAAAACTATAG
>DITJ01000095.1 GCA_002422795.1 Alphaproteobacteria bacterium UBA6187
AAAAATTTGTGGGACAGTAGTGCTCTCCCTGAGGGAGAGGGGGAGCTAGACCTTCATTTTTTATAAATAACTTACCAGAGATATCCATTGCAGGTCGTGGGTTGTACCCACGACATAGTGTTCATGCAAATATTTAAGTATAGTCTGGGCATGAATGTAAGGTCGGGAGTACAACTCCCGACCTGCATCAGCCCCGCTACGGAACTGCACGGTTCCTTAATTTTAATAATAAACCTACCAGTAATTGACTATCCATCCCGCCACGTATATAAATATTCAATAGATTCGCTTATTTTCTGATGTGTTGGGATATTTATGCAAGAATTCATATCTAGTCTAAACTGGTTTGATATTTCCTTAATATCAATAGTTTTTATATCAACAGTTTTTGCCTTATTCAGGGGGCTTATAAAAGCAATTTTCTCCCTTGTTACATGGGTGAGTTCAAGCGGAATAGCAGTTTTCCTGTATCCACACTCACATCCATATATCGCAACTCATATACATAATGAAAAACTTGCAATTGCATTGGCAAGTTTAGGGGTGTTTTTAACAGTCTTTATAATATTAGCTATAATAAATTCAAAGATTATATTCGCTTTGCGAAAGATAACCGGCGGGTTTTTCGATAGGGTACTCGGGCTTTGTTTTGGTGCTGCGCGCGGTGTTTTAATAGTGTGCCTTATTTTCTTTTCTATAAGCCTTACCTCGAAAATGCTGCATTTGGGTAGTAACCCGGAAAGACCAGGACCTGCATGGTTCGCAACTGCAGGAACTTATGAGATGTTAGAGATGGCAACCACCACCATGGTTTCGTTTGCGCCTGCAGGTATGCCGGATAAGTTGGAAGTAACCGTAAATAAATTTAAAGATATTACCTTAAATGCAATTGGTGAGGATATTGAATCATCACCAAGCACTGCAAAAACTCTTTCCGAAGATGAAAGGCAAATAATGAAGCAGGTTATTTCCGCGCTGCCGCAGGAAGATTTGGCGGAAATATATAAAAAACTCGACGGCAACACCGCCTCACTTTCTGAATTTGAGCGCATTGCAATATTTAAGGAGATACTCACAACTTACCATAGTTATGCTAAAGAAGGGAAAATTCCGGTAAATAAAATTATCCCGGATGAGAAAATAAAAGCTTTGGATAAATCCTTAAATCAGGAGAAAGCAAGTGAAGATACTGGTGCGGGTGAAGCTGCTTCTGAGACTGGTTATAAAGAAGGTAATATAAAGCAGATGGATAGACTGATTGAAGGGGTTAGGTAGTTGGCTTTTAAGTTATTTATCCTGTTAAATCCTTAAACTATGCCTTGTTATTTGACATGGATTGTAATTTCTTCTTCCAATCCCTTCGCTCTTCTTTATACAATTCCTGTTTCTTTTCTTGCTCAATCGCAAGGCTTAAATCTTCCTGCTGACCTTTTAAATCCTTAAGCAGCTCTTTTATTGCAGCGCGGCTACGTAAAGTGTCCGGATGATTATCAGAAAGGCTTACAGCTCTATTTAAATCTACAAGAGCGGCTTTTAAATTACCTTGTGCGCGCTTTGTTTCCCCGCGTTGCATTAAAGAATAATAATCGGTAGGCATTAGCTGGGTTGCAATATCAAGATCTGCAATTGATTCGGACAGCATGCCCAATTCCCTTTTTACCTGTCCCTTATATTGCATTGTAAAAGGATCTCCAGGCGAAAATTCATCGGCAAGGTTTAAATCTTCTAATGCTCCCTTCAAATTTCCAAGATATAATTTGGTTGCACCGCGAACCTTTAATATATAAGGGTCTTCGGGGGAAAAAGAATATGCTTCTTCAAGGGCTTTAAGTGCGCCTTTGTAATCTTTCAGGCGGCGTTTTGTTGCACCTATGGCTTTTAGTGTATCAGGGTTATTAGGCTCAAGCTGGTTGGCTTTTTCAAAGTCAAGCAATGCATTTTCATAATCTTCGCCAATGCGCAGCAGGTCGCCCCGGTATTGCAAGGCTTCAACGTCATCAGGATAGCTCATGAGGCGCTGGTTTGCCTTTTCAATCCTTATTTGTTGTTCTGAATTTAATAACATAAATAGCCAATATTGAAATTATGAGCAGCCTAGAGGGTGTCGACAAAAGATATAAAATTATCTTTTTGCCTAATTTTTGCTGCAAATTTCTAAAATTTTTTCCAGATAGTAACCGCTATCTGGAGAAAAATTGTAAAAATTTTCGCTAAAAATTATTCCAAAACCTAAAATTCAATCTTTTGTCGACACCCTCTAATAGGCTGATTTAATTATAGCATTAATCTTTTTATAAAAGAACTATAAGTTTTCAAGAATGATTTTTGCAATAGGTTTATAGCTTTTGCGGTGATGCGCGGTAATTCCATATTGCAGGAGTGCGTTTTGGTGAATTTTAGTGCCATAACCTGAATTTGTATTCCAGCCATAGGCCGGATATTCTAAAGCTAAATTTGCCATTATCCTATCTCTTGTGACTTTTGCAATTATAGAAGCTGCTGCAATAGAAAGGCTTTTTGCATCGCCTTTTACAATTGTAACTGTGTTGCATTGGATTTTTGGTGCTTTATTGCCGTCTATCAAAGCGGTATGGGGTAGGGTGGGGAGGTTTTCCACGGCGCGCTTCATTGCCAGCATAGTTGCCTGCAATATATTGATTTCATCTATCTCCTCTGCGCTGCTGCTACCTATACCAACCTGGCAGGTTTCTATTATATGTTTATATAATAATTCCCTTTTTTCGGCCTTTATCTTCTTTGAATCATCCACACCTTCCGGGAAATCCGCCCTATTTACTATAACAGCCGCAGCAATCACAGGTCCTGCCCACGGACCGCGCCCAGCCTCATCAACCCCTGCAACCATTCCTTGAACTTTATCTTCTATTGAAAAATCAGGCATAATGTAAACTATATACTTGAATTGGATTGTTTTTTCCATTAAAGGGGGGCAAGCTTTCTAAATACTTTGTTTAGTTGGTATATTTCAACCTTATTTTTTGTTTTATAAGGAAATTATCAACGTATTATACTTAATGGTTAATAAATTATTGATTTATAATATGTATTGAGATAACTATTAATATTGTTACAAGAGCAACCATAGATTGTTAGGAAGAACTTATAAATGCGTATAATATATAGTGCTATACTTGTTTTGCTCATTACATCATGCGCAAATGTAAATGGTCCGAAAAAAATCAGCAAACCTGCTGCGGAAGCTAATGTAACTCCATTTAATAAAGCCTTAGCAATTGAATATAGTGATTTTGCCGATATAGCATTTAAAGATGGCAATTGGATGGATTCCAGGAAGTTCAAGTTAAAAAGTGAAAATGCCGCAAAAGGCCAGGAAGTATTGCCTGAAGATATAAAAAACTGGAAAATAGCGCAAGAAGAGGTGGATAATTTACACTGGGCAAGCGGTAGGCTAGATAGTGTTATGATTGATTCTGTAAAAGAAGCTTACCCTACAAAACTTGCGCATTTGCAAAGATTATTCGATTGCTGGGTACAAAGGGCGGCAAGAGGCGCAAAGAAAAATAAAATAGAAGAATGCAGGGTGGATTTTGTTCTTGAAACAGCAACCCTTGAAAATATCTTGATGCCTGTGCTTGAAGTTCAAGCTGAAGCTGAAGATAAGTCGGTCATTTATTTCGGTGTGAGTAGTTATGATGTAAACCCTGATGGGGTGCATGTTGTAAATGATACAATAGAAGCATTAAGCGGTATGCATGATTATTCATTAGAAATAAATGGATATGCTGATAATTCAGGTGATTATGATTCCAATATGAAATTATCACGCAAACGCACCCAGGCAGTTGCGGATCATTTCATCATAAACGGCATTGATAAGAATGTTATTGAGCAAAATGCTTATGGAGAAGTTGTATCAACTGATTCTAGCAGCGAAACTAAAAAAAACAACCGAAGGGTTGAAATAAATATAGAGTCTGCTAAATAATACAGCTTATACTTTATTTTTCGTCATTGCGATGAGTGGAACGAAGTGACTACTTCGATGCCATCCAGCGTACATAAGGCACAAAAGATGGATTGCCACGTCGCACTCATAAAGAATTCGGCTCCTCGCAATGACGATAATTTCAGTTAAAGCATTGTTTAATACTCTCTATAGGAAAATATGGCAATATTACCACTTGTTATAGCGCCGGACCCAAGGCTTTCAGTTTGCTCTGCAGAAGTAGCCGTTGTGGATGATAAAATAAGAAAATTCCTTGATGATATGATGGATACCATGCATGCTGAAGGCGGGGTTGGCCTTGCCGCTGTGCAGGTTGGTGTGCATAAGCGCATATTGGTTATGGATTTGAATGACCGCGCCGGAAGATATAAAAATGAAGAAGAGCGCGCCAAAGGGGAATCCCCTGAAAATGGGCCATTTTACATGGTAAACCCACAAATCATAAAAGAATCCGAAGAAGAAAATATTTATGAAGAGGGGTGCCTTTCATTCCCAGACCAAAGGGCATTGGTAACTCGCCCTAAGAATGTTAAGGTTAAATATCTTGATTATAATGGAAAAGAACAAACCTTAGAATGCGATGGATTGCTGGCAACTTGCGTTCAGCACGAAATTGACCATTTAAACGGTGTTGTATTTATAGACCATGTTTCTAAATTGAAAGCTGATGTTATCATGCGAAAAATGAAGAAACTTAAAAAACTGACTGATAAATGAAAATAATCTTCATGGGCACGCCCGCATTTTCTGTTCCTGCACTTATAGAAATTATAAATGCCGGGCACGAAGTTATTGCAGTTTACAGCCAGCCGCCGCGCCCATCTGGGCGTGGGCAGAAAGAACATAATTCACCAGTGCATGAAGTTGCACTTGAATATGGCATTCCGGTATTTACCCCTAAATCACTGAAAAATATAGAAGCGCAAGAGCAGTTTACTGCACTTGGCGCAGATTTAGCGGTTGTTGTAGCTTATGGGTTGTTATTGCCGAAGCCAATCCTTGAAACATGCACTTGCCTGAACATCCACGCATCAATCCTGCCAAGATGGCGTGGTGCTGCGCCATTGCAGCGTGCTATTATGGCTGGTGACAAAAAAACCGGCATAACCATTATGAAGATGGATGAGGGGCTGGACACCGGCGATATGCTACTCACCCATGAAGTGAAAATACTGCCTGATATGAATGCTGGGCATTTACACGATGAACTTAGCATTATTGGCGGCAAACTTATAGTGACTGCGCTTACGAAAATAGGGCAGGGTGAACTACTAGCAGTGCGGCAGGAAGGCGAGGCAACATACGCAGCTAAAATACAAAAAGAAGAAGCAAAAATAGATTGGAATCTGCCGGGCCAGCAGATAATCCTGAATATCAGGGCATTTAACCCTTATCCAGGGTCTTATTTTGAATATAAAAGTGAAAAAATCAAGATGCTTGATGCAGATTTCATGTATGGTGTATATGCGCAGGAAAACGGCGTTATAGTTGATGAGGATTTCTCGATTAGCTGTAATGGCGGGAAAATAGTGCCGCAACTGATTCAGCGCCAGGGTAAGAAAATAATGCCTGTTACTGAAATGCTCAGGGGCTTTAAGGTTGAGGTTGGGGAGAAGGTTTAGGCCTAGGCGCTGTGTCAATTGCGAAGAGGCTACTTCTTAGGAGTGCAGGTAAGCAACCCATCTTTCTTTATTGCTAACACTGGATCGCCACGTCGCGCTCCCAAGTGGTCGGCTTCTCGCGATGACGTACTATGCAAACATTCTAATTAAGTTATAAAAATGACCAAAATAAACAAAGACAATAACGAATGGCAAAAGGAATTAAATCCTGAGCAATATAATGTGCTAAGGAATGAAGGCACGGAAGCGCCGTTTAGCAATCCTTTGAATAATGAACACCGCACTGGCAAATTTGTATGTGCGGGTTGCGGACTGGAACTTTTCCCTTCAGATTTTAAGTATAATAGCGGCACTGGCTGGCCAAGTTTTTACAATGTTATTCCAGGTAATGTAGAAACTAAGAAAGATACAAAATTATTTTCAGAGCGCACAGAATATCATTGCGCACGTTGCGGCGGGCACCAGGGGCATGTATTCCCTGATGGGCCTGAGCCAACTGGTTTGCGCTATTGTAATAATGGTGTGGCGTTAAAATTTATTCCTGATGAATTATAAACCCATTGCATGTTTCATAAAGAATTTCTTTAGGGGGGTGGCTTTGTTTACGGCTGCCATGCCTAATCTTCTGGCTGTGCGCAGGGGAATTATATCATTTGAAAAGGCACGGTTAAGTATATCGGTTATGCCTATAAGGGCGATACTATCGGCCATTCGGGCAGCTTCGTAGGATTTTAAGAGTGAATCGTGAATCGTGAACCCTGAGTCGTTATCACGACAACCGACAACCGATAAACGATAAACGAGCTCTTCAACATCCCTTATCCCTACATTAAAACCTTGCCCGGCCAGTGGGTGCATCGCGTGCGCCGCATCGCCGATAAGAATAAGGTTTTTACCTATATATGTTTTAGCTTTGCATAGAGATAACGGATAAGAATACATGCGGCTATCCAAGGTTATTTTGCCTAAATATTCACCGGTGCGCATTGTGATTTGCTCTTCAATTTCCTCTTTCGCCATAGACATATAAATCGGCACAAGTGCTTTTTTCTCGGTCCACACCAAAGAAGAATTATACCCCCCAACCATAGGCAACACAGCAAATGGGCCTTCCGGTAAGAATCTTTCTTGCGCAATAAATTGATGGTGGTTTTCATGGGATATGGTGCAGACTATACCGGATTGGTCATAATTCCACTCATGTGTACGGATACCAGCTATTTTTCTTATATTGGAGTTTTTGCCATCTGCCGCGATTAAAAGTTTAGATTTAATGTTGATAGTTGGCTGGGAAGCGGGGGTTACTTCAACAACACACCCATCATCTTCAAACTGCACATTTGAATATTTAGCAGGAGCAATTATAGTGATATTCTTAAATCCGGCAGCGCGCTTAAATAGCGCCTCTCTTATATGATAATTCTCAATTATATAGCCCATAGGTTCATTGCTGATTAACTTATGGTCGTAATGCAGGAAAACTGGGGAATTGCCATCAGTTACACGGATATCATTTATTGCCCCGGCATGGGATTCCATATCCGCCCATACACCTATTTTCTGGAAGAATCTTTTTGACCCAGCCGCAATGGCACAGGTGCGGCCATCGGATTCTTTTTTGCGCACTTCATCTAAATCCGCAGAATCTATAACTATAATATTAAGGCCGAGTTCAGCTAAAGCGCAAGCTGCGGTTATGCCTACAAGTCCTGCACCTATTATAATTATGTCTGATTTCATATATATCGTTTGTAGTTTGTAGTTGGTCGTTTATCGTTATAAACTACAAACGACCAACTACAAACGATTAACTTAAAATTTTATTTACCGCCTCTATTACCCTATCAATATCGCCATCAGTCATTTTTGTATAGATAGGCAAGCTTACCGCGCGCTTGAAGGAATCAACCGCCACAGGGAAATCATTTTCATCAGCACCAAGTTTTTCCTGCCAGAACGGATGCAGGTTCAGCGGAATGAAATGCACGCTGCAACCAATACTATATTCTTCAGACATAATTCTTATGAAATCGTCACGTGAAACCGGGGCGTTATCATTTATGCGGATAACGAACAGGTGGTGGGAGTGAAGCGAGGTTGGTGAATCTTGGTTTTCCACCGGAAGCACTATCGGTAAATCCTTAAAGGCTTCAACATATTTATTTCTGATATAGGCACGTTTTTTCTGGAAGCCATCTGCGCGGGTGAGCTGCGGCAGGCCGATTGCCGCTGCAATATCTGTCATGTTACATTTAAAACCTGGCGCGGTTATCTGGTAAAACCACTTAGGCTTGGTGGAGGTGTAGCGGTCGAAAACATCAGTTGATATACCATGCAGGCGCATAATGCGGGCGCGCTTGGCAATTTCTGGGTTTTTTGTAACCAGCATTCCTCCTTCACCAGTGGTGATAGTTTTTGTGGCATAAAAACTATAAATTGTAGCGTCGGAATCTAGCGAGCCAATCATTTTGCCGTTATAAATGCAAGGCAAAGCGTGCGCAGCATCTTCTATTACTTTAAGGTTATGTTTACGAGCAATAGCTATTATTTTATCCATATCACAGGCAAGCCCGGCAAAATGCACCGGGATAATCGCGCGCGTGCGCGGAGTGATTGCGGCTTCAATAAGGTCTGGGTTTATATTCATGGTTATGGGATCAATATCCACCAGTACCGGAGTTGCCCCCAGATACACCGCGCTCATGGCTGAGGCGCTGAATGTATATGGTGTGGTAATAACCTCATCGCCCACGCCAACGCCGCAGGCTTCCAGTGCAATTGTAAGCCCGGCAGTTGCAGAATTAATGGAAACCGCTTCCACATTACCGCCTATAAACTCAGCAAACTTCTTTTCGAATTCCCTCACGCGTGGGCCGGATGTAAGCCAGCCGGAGCGCATACATTCCACAACGCCAGCAATTTCTTCCTCACCTATTTCAGGTAATGCAAATGGCATGAAAGGGGCAGCTTCAGGTTTTTTTTCTGGGTGTGACATAGGTTTTCTTAATAAGTAAGTTTATAATATAGGATAACTGAGCCGCATTTGTCGCATTCAGGAATATGTCAAATCAATACATACCGTAGCTATTTTTAACTCGATCTTCCGTCATTGCGAGCGAAGCGTGGCAATCCATACGCTAGCTGCTACAAACACAGGAATATATTGCTATATCGTATGGATTGCCACGCTTCGCTCGCAATGACGGAAACAGTCTGATTTTAGAAGGCCAAATATATTATAAATTTATGGCGACTTCAAGCTGAAATACTAGCTCTTGGAATCCGCACTTATCGCCTCACTCAGCTTCCTTACAGCTTCACCCGGGCCATCTTTATCATCCCAAATCGCAGTTACAACTGCTATGAAATCCGCACCATTTTTAACAAGTGGGGCGCAATTATGGTGTTTTATTCCGCCAATTGCCACGCAAGGGATTGTTGAATTATCTACCCACCATTTAAGTATATCAGCTGTTGGCCTGGCACGCGGGGTTTTTGTGGTGGTATCGTAAAAAGCACCGAAGGCAACGTAATCAGCGCCTTGCTCGGCGGCATCAATAGCGCGCTCTATATCGCCATAGCAGCTTACACCAAGGGTTTTTCCTTCGCCTAATTGCTTACGTGCTTCTTCTGCCGTCGCATCTTCAATGCCGATATGCACGCCATCTGCGCCAACTTTATTTACAAGACCAACCCGGTCGTTCAATATAAATTGTGTGCCGTGTGCATGACATATTGGAATAAGTACCTTACAAGCGGCAATTACTTCATCATCAGATACATCTTTCAGGCGCAACTGGAAAACATCTACCTTCCCACCTGATAAAGCTTGTTCTAATTGCACTGCAAAATCGCTAAGCACAAATGATTGCGGGGAGATTATGTATAGGCCAGTTTTCATAGGGAATAAGGGAATAAGGTTTAAGGGAATAAAGGATTAAGTATTATCTTCAAGGGACTTTCTTAAACTATACAACATCCTTTCTAATTCATTAATTTTACTAAAAATATTGCTCAATTTTTCCTCTGTAACATAACCTAAGTCTACTGATAAAATTAATTGTGTTTCAAGCTCTGCAAGGGAACCTTTCGCAATAGAAATAAAATTCTTATACTCTTTTCTACTCTGCCTTGCATTACCTTCTGCAATATTAGATGGGAGCGAAATAGCAGCCCTTCTTATTTGGGAAGTAAGGCCGTACATTTCCTCTTTAGGAAAAGTTCCAGATATATCGTATATATTCTTAACAATTTCTCTAGATTTTTGCCAGACTTTTAAGTCTTTATAACTATATACTTTCTCCAGCACCATCTTTTGCCCTACCCCCCTTAATCCCTTACTCCCTAATCCCTTTGTAGGTATACTTGAATCACTTCATTAAGTAATTTAAGCGCTTCTTCCCTTGGTCTTTGGAAAGTGTTACGGCCAATGATAGAACCATCGCCGCCGCCATCACGAATTTCGCGGATTTCATTAATAATCTCGCTATCGCCTTTTGCTGCGCCGCCAGAGAACACCACCAGCCTTCTGCCTGCAAAGCATGATTCTTTAATATGGGCAATACGTTGTGCCAATGTGCCAACCTGGATTTTGCATTGGTCATAAACTTTTTTAGCTTCATCCTGCTCGATAAAGCTTGTAGGTGGTTTTACTTTTATTATGTGGGCGCCAAGAAGTGTTGCCATGTGCGCAGCATAAGCAGTTACATCTATTGCGGTTTCGCCGTCTTTAGACATACTGCCGCGTGGGTAAGACCACATAACAACGGCAAGTCCATAAGATTTAGCTTCTTCCGACATTTCACGGATTTCTTCCATCATATCAAATGCCTGGTCTGAACCAGGGTATATGGTAAAGCCAATTGCTGAGCAACCAAGGCGCAAGGCATCGCGCACAGAGCCTGTAATTGCCTGGTTTTTAGAGGTAGCTAATGAATTGCAGCTATTAACTTTTAAGATTGTAGGGATAGCGCCTGCAAAAGTTGCAGCGCCATTTTCCAGCATACCAAGTGGGGCGGCATAAGCATTAAGGCCTGCATCTATTGCCAGTTTATAGTGGTATGTAGGATCGTAAGCTGCTGGATTAGGGGCGAAACTTCGCGCCGGGCCATGCTCAAAACCCTGGTCAACCGGTAATATTACCATTTTACCGGTTCCGGCAAGCTTGCCGCTCATGAGAATTCTAGAAATATTTGTTTTAGTGCCAGGATTGTCGCTTTCGTAAAAGCTAAGAATGTTTTGCACTTTTCTAGTAAGTTTCATAAGCGTACCTATTTCTGTTTTTTTTAAATGTAGAAATAGCTAAATACTAGAATAATTGAAAGATTTAAATCAAAATTTTCATATTATAAAATTATATGGAGTTATCATTATAAAAATGAAGTGATGAAACCATTATGCAGAGGTATTTATTACACAATCCTATATCTATGGGAGTTTAAATTATGTCGGGTGGTAAGTTATTACTATAATTGCTTGCACTTGCTTGATAATGTAGTAAAATCAACGCTAAATAAGCTAATAACATATTATATGAAGAAATTTACAATACCGTGTGCATTTGGAGGGGCTACTTCACCTTTCGCTATATATATTGGCGATCCTGAGCCATTGCACCATCCCATCCATTTTCAATCCGAGTGGCTTACAAAGCACCGTGGTGGGGTCGTGCCTGGTAAAATCATGGAGAGTATTTCTAAATTATATGAACTTGCTAAGAAGAATAATGTATCATTTGAAGAATTATGTGTTTATGCGCTAAATGAATTTGGTGATACAAAGAATGCTACTTCTGAAGATGATGGAGAGGCTGCGCCACCTCCACCGCCTGCTCCTAAGCCTAAGAAATAATTATCCATGCCGCCACCAGTTGGTTTCATTTATTGAGTATATAGGCATGTAATGCTTGATATTCTTAGCGAGTATTACCTGTTCTGCCTGATTATCAAGTATATATGGCTTGTCTTTTACATAAACAGCAAGCACTGCATGGGCAACTTTAAGGTTTAAGTCCTGTAAGACTACTATGCGCATTTCATCATTTGGAATGCCAAGGTAGAGTAAGGACTTAAACTTTGCTATTGCAAAATCTTCGCAATCGCCATCCTTAACCATGAATTCCCTAGGGGTTTCCCAGTAGTCTGCTACGTTCCAGTTTACAAGGTCTGTAATATATTTATGCTTGTTCATATAGCGGTTTACAGCATCAAGCTGTTCCATCCTGCTTTTTCCCTTAAGTGTATTTAAAAATGCATGCCACTGAATAAACAGGCAAGATGTTTGCATCGGGGTTTCGCAAGGCAGGTTGTTTGCTGCAGTTAAATCTTTTTTATTACGTGAAAGCATTCCAACCCATTTGGGGAACAGGTTGAAAGTATCATAGCGCGTTTCATTACTCCCAAAAAGATTATCATTTTGAGCAAGGGCGGGAGTAGTGAATATCAGGAGTAGCAAAAACAAGATAGCTGGTAAGTGAGGGCGATTGGGTTTGGGGAAGTTAGTAATTGTTTTTCTGAACATATTTTCTATCCTCAACGCACCTACCACCCAGAACCACCTTCCTAAACTAATACGCCAAATCCCTTACAACTTTATTTAATATGCCGCCGTTCATGTAATAATCAACTTCTTCGGCGGTATCTAACTTACAAACAACCTTAATTAATTCTGATTTACCATTGCTCCTGGTTATTTTACATTCAAGCGCCATACCTGGCTTAATGCCTTTTTCCAGCCCGATAATGGAAATTTGTTCAGATCCATCCAGCTTTAAAGATTTCCTGGTGTCAGTGCTTTTAAATGTAAGT
>DITJ01000010.1 GCA_002422795.1 Alphaproteobacteria bacterium UBA6187
AAAATTTTTGTGGGACAGTAGTGCAGGGAGAGGGGGAGCTAGACCTTCCTTCTACCAATAAGTTACCAACGCTATTATCCAAAGATAAGGTATATTACTTAACCACAGACACTTACGCCCCTTTTCTAAATAACCCTGACAATTCCTTTATATGACTAATCTCCGTCAATTTAAAATTTTTATTTTCCCCCTTCATGCCGCGTGGAACGATGGCATTCGTAAAGCCAAGGCGCTCGGCTTCTTTTAAGCGCACCGCACCTTGCGCAACCATTCTTACCTCACCCGATAGCCCAAGCTCACCGAATATCACGCTGCCTTCGGGAAGAGGGATGTTGGTCATTGCTGATATTAGCGCCGCGGCGGCAGCTAAATCAAGCGCAGGTTCTATTATTTTCAATCCCCCGGTTATGTTAAGGTAAACTTCCTTATCGCCAAGGAACATGCCGTAACGCGCTTGCAGTATCGCCATTACCATTGAAAGTCTGTTTAAATCCCAGCCAACAACAGCGCGGCGCGGTGTTGGCATAGTGCTGCTTGTAACAAGCGCCTGCACTTCAATTAAAACCGGCCTTGTGCCTTCCATTCCGGCAAATACCGTTGCACCGCTTACATTATTTCTTCTATCGGATAAAAAAAGCGCCGATGGGTTAGTTACTTCCGAAAGCCCCATCTCACGCATTTCAAATACGCCAATTTCATTAGCCGCCCCAAAACGGTTCTTTACAGCGCGAAGGATGCGGAATTGATGCCCCCTTTCCCCTTCAAAATAAAGTACAGTATCAACCATGTGTTCCAGAACTTTCGGGCCTGCTATCTGGCCTTCTTTAGTAACATGGCCGATAAGGAATAATGTTATGTTTTTCTTCTTTGTGTAACTTATAAGCTCATGCGCGGACGCCCTAACTTGCGATACTGTGCCTGGAGCTGAGCTAATTTCCTCAATATACATTGTTTGTATGGAATCTATTATCAGCACATCCGGCTTATTCGCACCTTCAATGCTTTTTAATATATCTTTTACCGAAGTTGCGGTTGCAAGCCGCACATTGGCTTTATCCAGCCCCAGCCTTCGCGAGCGCAGGCGCACCTGCTGCACTGATTCCTCACCAGATATATATGCCGCAACATGCCCGCCAGATGCAAGCCTTGCTGCTGCCTGTAATATTATAGTGGATTTACCGATTCCGGGGTCGCCGCCCATAAGTATGGCAGAGCCAGGCACAAGCCCGCCACCAAGCACTCTATCTAGTTCAGAAATGCCGATTGTGATGCGGTCTACATCCTCAGCATCACCCTCTAAGCTTACAAACTCCAGCTTCTTACCATCTTTTCTGGAGGTAGTTGAAAAGCCTGAATCGCCAATTTCTTCAACAATAGAATCCCATGCACCGCAAGCCGGACACTTCCCTGCCCATTTCTGGAGCACAGAGCCACATTCCTGGCATACGAAATCATTACTATTTTTTTTTGCCATATTTTTCTCAAAAAAATCTTTCTGCCTTAATGTTAAGAATTCACTAAAAACAAAGAATGTTAAATAGCTATTATAGAACTATCCCCTCACTTCTTCACGCTTCTGTATTACAGCACCTTCAGTTTCATCATTATCTTTAATGCACTGTATATTAACAATATAATCCTTTGCCTTGTTTTCCATGTAGCTATCGGCAAATTTATAAATTGTATTATCGGTCCGGTAATAGATTTGATTATTATCCAAGAATTCTTTTAAGTGATCTAACGTTATGGCAACGCTTGAGGTTTTAACAGGTTTTGTGTTTTCAATGCCTTGGCCTGATGGATAAAAACTCATTTTGCCCGCCACAACGCCTATAACCGTACCATTAGTATCAAGCAACGGGCCACCACTATTGCCTTTTTCTACGGAATCAGTGAAATGTATCCACTGTAGGTCACTAATATTGGTTATGGTTGCTTTCCTTATAAGGTAGCTGCCCTTAATAGCCCTATCAAGCGGGTAACCCATAACACTTACATCTTCGCCAAGCTCTATAGGCACATCACCACGCAAAGGGGCAACAACTCTTGCTATTCTTGATGTTTTTAGAAGCGCCAGGTCGTTGGTTTTGTCAATAGCAACCAGTTCCGCATTGCCAGGCTCTACTGCACCCCGGATTTTTATATCCTTACAGCCCTTAACAACATGCTCATTAGTCACAATATTATTGTTGCTTACGAAAAAACCTGTACCACTTGTAAGATGTATTGTTTTGCTGGTGCTATGTGGAGTGGCGTCGTGATTTTCTGATGGATAAATTATTCCATTCGTATTCTTATCTGTATCAGCAAATGAATAATTTACATGCAACATAAGAATTAACGAGATAGTAATGGTTACTACCGTTATATTCTTGAAAAACTCGGTTTTTTTTGCTATGGTCATATTATAGATAATACATAAATATGATTAATTCTTTATTAATTGCGTTCTTAATATCTCTATTAATTTTAATTGTATTTTTGTGTATTAAAAGTAACTATTGCGATAATAAAAAAAATATGTTAATGTAACAAATAGAAACCAGGAGGGTCTTCGTTAATGTTCCCATGTAGGTTTAATAACAACATGCTTTACACGTTTGTTGAAATGCATAGAAAAACACTAGAACCAACCCGGGCTATAGCACAGCTTAGCAAGGAATTCTACAAGACTTTTTTCCCGCATACAAAATTTGGGCGTTCAATGGCAGCAACTGCTGAAATGGTTGAACGTTTAACCCGCCGATATGATAAACCTCACTTTGATATACTAGAAACAGAAATCTCCGGCCAGAAAGTAAAAATTGAAGAAATAACAGTTGCAAAGAAAGCTTTTTGTAATTTACTTCACTTCAAAAAACCTGGCAAATTTAACCAGCCAAAAATATTATTGGTTGCGCCTATGTCCGGGCATTATTCCACATTACTACGCGGAACTGTTGAAGGTTTATTGCCACATGCTGATGTTTATATAACTGATTGGCTAAATGTGCGTGACGTACCACCGGAAAAAGGCACATTCCATTTTGATGATTATGTTTCATATGTAATAGAATTTTGTAGGAAGCTTGGGCCGGATTTAACGGTTATGGCTGTTTGTCAGCCTTCTGTTCCGGTTATGGCGGCTGTGGCGTTGATGTCTGAGGAAAATGATCCATGCGTACCGCATAATGTGGTGCTTATGGGTGGCCCGATTGATACACGCAAAAGCCCTACAGAAGTGAATGATTATGCGGCAATGCGTACTATAAGGTGGTTCGAGGATAATGTTATTACTCTCGTTCCTGCAAAGTACCAAGGTGCAAAAAGGCAAGTATATCCTGGCTTTATGCAGCTTTACGGCTTTATGGCGATGAATATGCAAACACATATTGATGCGCATAAAGATTTATTCCAAAAACTTGTTGAAGGTGATGGCGAAAGTGCCACATCACACAAGAAGTTCTATAATGAATATTTGGCGGTAATGGATTTACCAGCCGAATTCTATCTGGATACGGTTAAAATCGTATTCCATGAGCATTTGCTACCGCGCGGGAAGCTTGTAAGTTTGGGCAAGCCTGTGCGTCTTGAGAATATCACCCGCCCTGCATTATTATGCATAGAAGGGCAAAAGGATGATATTTCCGGCAGAGGGCAGACAAAAGCTGCCATAAACCTCTGCAGTGGCATACCGGATCAGCGTAAACATTACCACTTGCAACAGGAGGTGGGTCATTATGGTATTTTTAATGGTCGCCGCTATCGTGAGCAGGTAGTGCCGTTGATAATTGAGTTTATTACTAACGATAATTTTAACAAGGAGGAACTTACTATGACAATAGCTAAAAAACCTGCTGCGAAGAAAGTTGTTGCTAAAAAACCTGCTGCAAAAAAAGCAGTTGTAAAAAAACCGGTTGCTAAGAAGCCTGCTATCAAGAAGCCTGTGGTTAAGAAGCCTGCGGCTAAGAAGTTAGCAGCAAAACCAGCAGCTAAGCCAGCAGCTAAGAAAACTGTTGCCAAAGCTGTTGCTAAAACAGTTGCTAAAATGGTTACTAAGAAGAAAAAGTAATACCATTTCCAGATCAAAGCCTAAATAGGAGTGCGAAGTTAGGAAAATTTTAGCGTAGTTACGTTTACGTGAATTTTGCTAATCTGAAGTGCGACAACTTTAGGCAAAGATATGGAATTGGTATAAAAGATGCCATTTATGGCACCCTAATACAGGGACCAAATCCCGCACAAGGCTGCGCCTCAAACGCAGCCTTTTGTGTGTCTGTGAATTTGCTTTTATTTATGCTAAGAAAACCAGACAATACGCAGAATAGCGTTTAACATGGGAAATGCTATAATCGTATCTAATTTATTTGAAATGACTATAAATTACTATAAAATAGAAATCTGAAATTTAATTATCACCACTTCACTCACACCTCATTATTTAAAATTTACTCTACTTATGATAAAAATCGCTACATGGAATGTAAACTCGGTTAAATCACGCATCAGCCATTTACTTGAGGTTTTAAGGAGCGAAGATGCTCCTGATATAATATTACTCCAGGAACTTAAATGCCAGGATGATGCTTTTCCATATATGGAAATTGAGGATGCCGGTTATAATGTAGCCGTGCATGGCCAGAAAAGTTATAATGGCGTTGCGGTATTATCAAAATTCCCGATTGATGAGGTGGCTAAAGGGTTTAAAAGCAGCACGTCACCTACCGCTCATGATCCCCTCTTCCTTGCTGATTCACGCTATATAGAATGCGTAATCTCCCTTCCAAAAACTGCAATAAGGGTGGCTTCTGTTTATGTGCCTAACGGCCAGGAACCTTATTCCGAAAAGTTCCAATATAAAATGGAATTTTTTGAAAGGCTTTATGACCATATGCAAAATCTGCTGCAATATGATGAAATGGTAGTAATTGGTGGCGATTATAACGTTGCACCTGCACCGATAGATGTATTCGACCCAAAAGGGTTAGAAGGCACAACTTGTTTCCACCCGGAGGAAAGAAAGCGCTTCCGCGCCCTGCTTGGCCTTGGCTATACAGATATTTACCGCACCATAAACCCTAATGCCCACGGCTTTAGCTGGTGGGATTACCGCGCCGGCTCTTGGCAACATAACAAAGGCATGCGCATAGACCACCTGCTGCTTTCCCCGCAAGCCGCAGATAAAGCAATTGCATCTGATATTGATTTAATCCCGCGTGATAAAGATAAGCCTTCTGACCATACACCAGTTTGGTGTGAGCTTAAGATTTAGTATTTACACGCTGTTTTTATTTTTCAACAATAATATAGCCCTATTACATCATGACCAATCACAGTAAAAAATTATCAGAACTTCGGGATACAATGAAGGTAAAAGGTATTGGTTGCTTTATTATTCCTTCCAATGACGAATTCATGAATGAATATGTGCCTGGCTACGCCAGAAGGCTGGAGTTCCTGACAGGATTCACAGGCTCTGCCGGAATGGCGGTTGTAACGCAGGAAAAGGCCGCATTTTTTACAGATGGCCGCTACACTTTGCAAGCCACGCAGCAATTGCCGGAAGGTGAATATGAAATATTCAACACCTCAGATGTAAAACCAATAAACTGGATAAAGCAAAATTTACCAGAAAGCCAAACTCTTGGTATTAACCCGATGTTATTTTCAAAGGATAGTATTTCCAGGTATCAATCTGTACTTCCTGTAAATTTATGTGAGGATTTAATAGATAAAATATGGCACGATAAACCCCAAAAGCCCGTATCGGAAATTAAACTGCACAGCTTAGCGCATACTGGCAAAACCCATATTGATAAAATAAACGATATAACTAAAATTATTAACGAGCGTGGGGCGGATGCGTTGCTTATTACAGCCCCTGATTCAATCTGCTGGCTACTGAATATAAGGGGTAATGATGTTCCCAATACTCCTTTAGTGCTTGCGCGGTTGTTCCTGGAAAGCGATTGCAGTGGGGTGTTATTTGTTGATGCAGGTTCTTTTCCTCTCCCAGAGGGAGAGGAGTCCTATCATAGTATTAAAATAAAACCACTAAACGAATTAAACAAATTCCTGCAAGATATTTCCGGCAAAAAAATCCTGCTGGATAAAAATAATGCACCTTATTCATTCTATAATGAATTAAAGGAAAAAAATAATATTATAGAAATTCCCGACCCTTGCACATTGCCGAAAGCATGTAAAAATAATGTGGAAGTAAATGGTGCTTATGATGCCCATGTAAGGGACGCAATAGCCGTTACCTCATTTTTATATTGGCTGGAAGAAAACTATAAGAAATATAATGTTACTGAAGTTTTCATAGATGAAAAACTTCTGGAATTCAGGCAGAAAGACCCTACATTTGTTGAACCTAGCTTTGATACTATTGCAGGCTTTGCAAGTAATGGCGCAATTGTCCATTATCGCGCATCGGGTGCAAGCAGCAAGAAAATTGAAGGCAATAATTTACTGCTGCTGGATTCCGGCGGGCAATATTTAAGCGGCACTACCGATATAACGCGCACAGTTGCTATCGGCACACCTTCACGTGAGCAGAAACATAATTTCACACTGGTATTAAAAGGCCATATAGCAATAGCTACGGCAATATTCCCCGAAGGCACTAGCGGTCACCAGATAGATATTCTCGCCCGCCAGTATTTATGGCAATATGGGCTTGATTACGACCACGGAACCGGGCATGGCGTTGGAAGTTTCCTTGGGGTGCATGAAGGGCCACAGCGCATTAGCAAGGCGCCAAACGAGGTAGCACTTATGCCCGGAATGATAATTTCTAATGAACCAGGTTATTATAAGAATGGTGAATATGGAATAAGGATTGAAAATCTGGTAGTGGTAGAGCCAGCTATTATTGATAACAATGATAATAAAAGAAAGTTTTTCCAGTTCAGCACATTAACTTGCGTTCCTTTCGATCCGCAGCTGATTGACTTTACAATACTTGATAAAAAAGAAAAGACATGGCTGCTAGATTACCATAAATCCATCAACAACAAAATATCAACAAAGCTTGATATAAAAGCGAAAGCGTGGCTGAAAACTATATTGCTTATTTATGAGGTTGAGGCCAGTAACATGCCAGCAGAAGCCTAATTCTTGGCTGGAATTTCTTTAAGTGCCTTTGCAAAGGCAGTTTCCATAACATTATTCTTGGTGATTACACGCGCAACGGATTTGCCATAATTTTCAAAATCGCTACCCATGTTGGTCCATAATATTTTGCCATTTTGCCGTTCTATCAAGCTGATAAATGCAGAACCATTTTTTACATGGGTTTGGTTTTCCATGCCTAGTGATGCCAAAGCAACATCCCTGGCAAGGCTTTTTGTAACCACTTCCTGTGATAGTTCCGTGCCTGAGTAACCTAACACCAACAATAAATCTGCGCGTGACTCACCAGCAATTTTTGCTGCGATTTTGCCTATATTCTCATTTGTAAGAAATGCTGCTTCTTTTTTACTTTTTTGCTTATCACCATACAAATTATTAATGGATTTTTTATATGCATTATTAAATTCATCAGCGGATTTTGTATCCTCTTCAAATACAACTGATGCAACATTATAACCTTTCGTAACCAATACAGACTCAGCTATTTGGGTTATATTATTAATCCTGGCCGGATCAGGCATAGTGTATTCCTGGCCGTTTTTTGTTTGCCTGGTAATAAAAATTTCAGTTGGGATGATTGTAACAGAATTATATTTAGGGAATAGTTGTGCAAAATCCTTATGCTGCCTTATGGAGGTATAATTTGTGCAAGCAGGGATTGTAAGTGCAACCAGAAGGCAAAGATACAGCCTGTTTCTAGGAATTAATTTTTTCATGGGATAAATTAATAATAAATAATCTGTAGATATTTTTCGTCATTGCGAGCGAAGCGTGGCAATCCATACAAAATAACAACAAAGTTAGCACTTACAGCAACATCGCATGGATTGCCACGCCCCTTCGGGGCTCGCAATGACGGAGCGGAACATCAAGATAGATATGATTAAAGTTTATTCCGAAATGACGTTACCGCGAAATCATCCGGAACTTATTTTAATTATTATATATTAGTTAGAAGGTGCAAGCCTTGGCCTGTCGTTATTATATATAACCAGCACATGCTGTCCTGCACTAAATACCACGTCACTTCCCTGTAATACAGAAATAAGGTCTGTTTTGGTATTTTCAACCTGGATAGATTTGCTTACATCCTGCTCTGCACTGCTTGTGCCGAACTGCACTTCTTTCCTGCTAGTGTTGGTTGGAATGCTGTTCACGTATTTTTTATCAATACGTACTATATATTCCATACCGTTGGATGTGCTAAGTTTATCCTGTGCATAAGCACCAGCTGTTGCGCCAAGTAACGCGCCACCAACTGCCGCAAGCCCTTTGCCAGTGCCCTTACCAAATGCTGAACCGCCAACGCCGCCAAGTACACCGCCGCCTAATATGCCAAGTGTGTTATCTTGTAGTTTATCAGCATCCTTTATAGTTACAGGGCGGGCAGATATAACAGTGCCTTCAATCACCTTGCCAGATACAGCACCGCTTGTGTAAGTGCTGGAAGATAATTCACGGGCGCAGCCGGTAAGTGCCAATGTTGAAATTGCAATAATACTATATAATTTTGTAAGTTTATTCATATAAAACGCCATATTAGTCTTTTAAAAAGTGGCTCCAGTCTATTATATATACACTTATACGTCAAGGCTAAACCTGATAAGGTTTTTTGCTGGCACGCACCTGCTTTACTATATCAAGAACTACATTAGCAGCCCTTATGCTTGGTGTCATTTCGCTGCTTAGCCCAAGCTTGCCCAAGGCTTCCTGCGCTTCTTTTACCTGTATTTTTGCATCATCGCCACCTTGCAATAATTTAAGTGTAGATTTCGCTATTAATTTTGCTTTGCATTTTTTTTGGATGAATTCCGGTATTATTTCCTTGTTCATTACAAGATTTAGCAAATTGGCATATTTAACTTTTATAAAAGATTTTACAATCCAGTAAGAAATTACATTTATTTTATACGCAATAACCAGAGGAACCCCGGCAAGGGATAATTCCAAAGTGCCTGTACCTGATTTTGCTATAGCCGCATTTGATGCAGCAAAGACATTCATTTTTTCAGTTGGGCTATCAACTATCACAGTATTTGCCGGAAGGTGGAATGCGTATTTCTGCACTGTTGATTTTAAGAATGGTATTGTGATTATAATCGGCCTTACAGCTACATCGTTCTTCATAATCATTTCTAATGCATCGCAAAATATAGGCATTAAGCGGCATATCTCACTACGCCTGCTGCCAGGCATGATAGTTAGTATTTTTTCGCTGCTGGATATTCTATTTTTTTCTTTAAATCTTTTTGCATCACCATTGTTATTTTCATCTTCAATAATCGGGTGGCCTACATAAGTATTTTCTAGCCCCACCTTATCAAAATAAGGTTTCTCAAAAGGCAGGAGTAACAAAAGATGATCAAATAGTTTTGCAAATTTTTCTGCACGTTTTGGCTTATATGCCCAAACGGTTGGGGCCACATAATGAATTAATTTTATACCGCTTCCCTGCAATTTCTTGGCTACACGGCAGCAGAAACCAGGCGAATCTATTGTTATTACAACATCAGGCCGAACGCGCATTATGTCGTCAACGGTCTGCTGTATACGCTTTAGAACCCTGGGGATATGCGGGACTATTTCTGCAAAACCCATGATAGAAATATCAGACATGGGAAAAAGGCTATGCAGGCCATAACCTATCATCCTATCTCCGCCAACGCCGTGGAAATCCATGTAATCGGTCGATTGCCCCCTAAGTGCATTCATAAGTTTAGCACCTAGTATATCTCCAGAGGCTTCCCCTGCGATTATATATATTTTTAAGTTTTGCATACTTTGCCTTACTTTAGGTTATTTAAGTCCAGTTTTAGATAAGATTGCAGCAAGAATGATAAGGAGGAAGTCTGGCGCCCCCTCTCCCTGAGGGAGAGGGAGGGGTGAGGGGGTATTACAATAATATAAATCCCCCCTCACCTGGATTTCTTACCAATTTTGAAGAAAAAATTGGAGAAATCCGCCCTCTCCCTCAAGGGAGAGGGAACTTTCTTTCCTTATTTCCTTATAAGACAAATATCTTACACATCTCCTTTCAAACCGGTTTACTTGCATTTTTCTATTGATTCGCACTCTTTTACAAGAGTAAAAAAGGCTTTACCAAGCGGCGCAACTGCATCCGCTTTTATTGGCAGAAGGTCTTTTTCATCAAGATATATGGTAAAATCAGGATTTTCCCCTTTCATGCGTTTTAATTCATTATTAGTGAAGCCTGCAACCGGAATTCTTTTGAAGGTTATTTTCAAAGCATTCAAGTTATTTCCATGCAATTTTATAGTTTCTTTTCCAATAATATTAAATTCAAGCCTGGCAAGGCGGCGACCATCATAAATATTATATTCAAATTTATTCTCACCTTTTTCAAGGGATTCCCTGATTTTATCCCGTGTTAACAGAACTGCAACAAGCGGATTCGGAGCGTCTTTTTTTAAGTGATTTTCAACGGCAGGGCGCTTATAGCGGTTATCTGGCGGAATCACAGATTCTTCGGTAATTTCACCATTTTCACCATATTTAATAATTATATCTTTCTTGCCTTGCCGCTGGGTAAGGTTTGAGTTAAAAATTTCTGGTATATATTTGCCATTATTATTATGGAACTTACTGTGAGAATAATTGGAATATTTACTTATAGTTTTAATTACGCCATGCGAATCAATTTTCGCGGTAATATCATTATCCCTAAGTTCCACTTTAAGATCGGCAAGATACATATTATTCCAGTGCACTTTATACCATCTGGCAGACTTTTGATTATTCTCTGCAAAACTGGAAAGTGGGGATAGCATAACCCAGGAAATAATAGATAATTTAAAAATTATTTTGGATAAGGAATGATTGGCTCCTTCATTGCGAGAAGCCGAGCCATCCGGCTCATCGCAGTGACGGCGTACCTTCAATTTAGAAAAATAATATATTGTGCGCGACATATCTACTTGAAGTTAATTTTTATAATACCATATATACATTATACTATATAATTTTTAGGATACAAATAATATGAACTTTAATAAATTTACCGAAAAATCACGTGAATTAGTGCAAAAATCACAGAATTCAGCCATTGCATCTGGGCATCAGAAATTCACGCCCGAACATTTATTAAAGGCACTCCTTGATGATGAAGATGGTTTAATCGGTAAAATCATCCTTTCATGCGAAAGCGACCCACGCGATATTGAAAGTGAAATAAATATTGAGCTTGAAAAACTTCCTAAAGTTACTGGCGGCGGCGCGGGGCAGATATTCTTATCACCTGAGCTTGCAAAAATTTTCGAAAAGGCGCTCGCACTTGCATCCAAAAACCAGGATAGCTTTGTAACGGTTGAAAGGCTATTCCAGGCAATTAGTGAAGTAGGTAACTCACCTGCGGCAAGAATATTAAAAGACAATGGTGTAACACCGGCAAGGCTTACTTCCGCCATTGAAGTGCTAAGGCAAGGCCGCCGTGCTGATTCAGAAACTGCGGAAAATAATTTCGAAGCCTTAAAAAAATATTCAACAGATATGACCGAGCTTGCAAGGAGCGGTAAAATCGACCCGGTAATTGGCCGCGATGAAGAAATCCGCCGCAC